>JABFRC010000059.1 GCA_013141375.1 Methylococcaceae bacterium
GATTAAAACCATCGGATAATTCAGCCGTGCCGCCGGTATCGAAACTGTTGCCACGGTATATGCCCTGTGTCCACAACTTCAGTGGTAAATTTTTCCAAGCCCATTCTCCCCAAAACCGTGCAACATGCTTAGGCTGACGCGGCAACGGCGCACCGGTATCGGTGTCTTCACTGTCAGTCCAGGTATAGTCGATGCCGGTTGTCAATTGAGTGTTCCACTGAGAACTCCATTGCGATTCGATGCCCTGTACCCGTGCATTAGGAAAATTGTTCAGCAAAATCAAGCCTAGCGGAACGGCGGAACGTTCTACCTTGATCAAGTCTTTATACTGGCTATGAAAGTAATTGACGGACAATTGTGTGTCGCCATCGGGCTGCCAACGCACACCAAATTCGCCGCCAACGCTCTGCTCCGGTTTTAAATGGTTATTGGCAAACGGCCACATCAGCATTTCATTGAAACTGGGCGGGCGATATCCGGTGCCTCCACTGGCGAACCACTGCCATTGTTTCGCCATCTGCCAACTCAGGCCGGCATGAAAAACCGCATGCGTATCGTAATCGTTGAAATGGTCGAGGCGAACGGCCAGAGTGCCTTGCCAATCGTCCCAATCGGCCTGAAGATTGGCAAAGCCGCTGCCGGTATCTCGATGTCCGCCTTCACCTATGGTGACATCGCGGGGAATGGGGGCAAAACCTATTGGGTTGGCACCCGGCTGGACGCGAGTACTGAGGCCTCGCTCATAAATGCCTTCAGCGCCCCAGTTGAATTGCAAGCCACGTTTTTGCTGATTGTTCAGCCAAATTTGGTGGCTGTTTTTCCAGCGCACCAGCGCCAACTGGTTTTCGAAAGCAATCGGATACGCCTTCGAGTTGGGCATGGGGCTGCCAAGCAGGGCATTCACGCGGTGTTCGGTAAAGCCTAATTGCAAACTGCTATGCCATTTGGGAAGTAAGTCTATACCTGCGGTGCTTTGCGCTAGCCATATTTCCTGGTCCGCCCGGCCGGGATCGTCGACAACCGCAAACTCGGGGGCAGGGGAAATCAGGCCAATTTTATCGATGCCGCTTTCACTATTAACGTAATAAACCGAACTATCGAGCTGAAGACTATCACTGAATGCATTTCGAACATGCATCGCCAGTTGATGCGCATGAAAATCGTCGCGCTCGCTATTGCCTTGCCTGGCATCAGCCAAAGGCGTGCCGTCGAACAAGTCATCGCGTCCTGCTGTCAGGTTAACGCTATGCATGCCTTGCACCAGATCGACAGTGGCGCTTTCGCGCAAACTGCCGAAACTGCCACCTTCCAAATGCAGGCCCCCGCCAATTTCCCGCTTATCGCGACTATGTAAATTGATAGTGCCGCCCAGGCTGCGACCAAAATCCAACATGGCGGCTGACCCGCGCAAGATATCTGCGCTACCAAAGGTTTCCGCCGGAAACAACTCGAGACTGGTCAGTCCGGGTAAGGTGTCATGAATAGGGATGCCGTCAATATTGACCAAGCCTACACTCCCGGATGCCCCGCGTAAACTAATGCCGCCACCAGCGCCGATGGCACCTTGAAAGGTACTGATGCCGGGTAATGCCCGCAGTACTTGCGATAATTCACGTTGGCCGGAACGCTGCAAGTCGCCGCTTTCCAAATGAGTGCTTCCAGGTGTCAAGCGAAAATCCTCTATTGACTTGGAATAAACTTCAAGCACAGGTAAAGGTAGTGCTTCTTCCCCGTTTGCCAGAAATGAACACGTTAGAAGAATGCTAAAGGCAGCCAGTCTGAATAGTTGATAAATCATGTCGTTGAAGTCATTGCCAAAGTTTTCAATAGATAGAGCCATCAATACTTACCTTGAAAAGCATATAAAGCTTGTTTGTTGGTCGGACTGTGCAGAAAAGTTCGCGGCTAAAGTATATCACTGGCGCTAGGCGCCTATGGGTACGGGCTACCGTCTTTGTGAACCGCAATACGACCATGCTCAGTGTCAGACCACGCAAGATCATCATCAGGGTAAAAGGCCAAGTCTCTTGGTGCGCGCGAACCTACTACCATGAACTTGGCGACTGCGTGGCTCTTGTTGATCAGGTGATGAGCGTTTTTCTCTCCCGCTTTGAACCCCATGCACATTCCCGGCGAAAGGATGAATTCGCCATCATCGGTTATAAGCGTCAGCTCTCCCTCAATCATGTAAACAAACTCATCTGACAACGTATGCCAGTGTCGAACTGAGGACTGCGCGTACGGTTGGAGCGTTTCAAAGCTGACACCGAACTGTGTAAGGCCAAAGTGATTTCCCAGAGCGCGCCAATTCCCTCGGCCCATTCGTGAGCGGAACGGCTCGGGATAATCAATGACGGAGTCGGACGGAATTTCTTCTGCGGTGATAGGAATACGGTTGGTCATTTGTAGTAGCGTGTCTGTGATGTCAACTTTTGGGCTAAAGGGCGAGTGCGATAGCGATAGCGACAGTCCCGCTTAAGCGCCATTTTATGCGCAGCATTTGCATTGAAACGATCTATGAAAGCCCATACAAAACTGCGGAGCAAAGCACTAAGCCGATTAAGTGGTATGAACCGACCACTTTGGCATACAGACCGGGGTAGCTCATGTTCGGCGCAATGGCGTTTATCGAAGTAATGGTTACCCCATATCCCATACCAACCACAAACCCAACTCTTAAATAATCAACAAGCAACTGCGCTTGTTCAAGTTGCGCCAGGTAGGAAGTTGCAAAGGCCGCTACCAAGCAACCCAGCAGCGGACCGATGTAGTAAACGGAACTAGGTCGCCATTTTGGCGGACGTTCAAAGCCAACTGCTTTGTCCCATTGCCTACCAAACAACGGTGAGAACCAAAGACCACCGAGCGCAAAATACGCAACGCCGGCGGCAAGAATTGGAAGCAGCTTCATGTAAATATCTCCATTTTTCAAACTCAGTAACTATTCAGTGACGTATTGTGGCTGTAGGGGCGAATTCATTCGCCTTGTCGGCATGATTGTAAACCCAGGTGTCGAATAAATTCGCCCCTACATTCGAACACAGTGAATAGTTACTAAAAAATTACCTTTTTATTAAATTATCCCTCGTAAATTCAACAATGCTCTACTTCACAACTAACGTACAAAACGCCGGGTTGATGGGATGGTTTAAAACACTAGCATTTTTTACCCACTACCTTTTTTCAGGTGGCAAGTTTTTAAGTGTGGATAAAAAAAACGCATGCGCCGATACATCCACGGGGCGATGTTTAACTAGAGTACTGGCCGGGTCCTTGCCAAGAAAATTGTCACCTTTCCAATTCTTCGACGGTCTAATTGGTCTGGCAACAAAGCCGCCGCCGCAATTCGGACAGACATTTCCTAAAACATGATCGACACACGCTGCACAGAACGTGCATTCATAACTGCAGATGCGCGCATCGAGTGAGTCGGGCGGCAGCGGCTTGTTGCAGTGCTCACAGGTGGGTCTGAGTTCTAACATTATTTGGTTTTGCTGGTTACCAGATCAAGTGATAAGAGATCAATGCGAATTTTGCCTACGGCCATGTCGGTGTCACCCCGCCGATTGTCAACACCAGCACTAAATCTTGAATGGATTCGTCTTTAAACGCCTTGCGATCCAGCACGTTATTTTCAAGTTGTATCGACCAATTGCCCACAGGATTTCTGCCGATTAACACCTGCCAGGGCGCGCCACCTGGTCGGCGGGTGCTGATGATGCCGCCAGGTTTGCACTTCTGTAGCGGTAACGGTATCCAGTCCGTCAATGGCATGTGCAAGCGAGACAATACGCAACTCCTGCACAAAGCCATCTTTGCGTATGCAAAAAAACAATACCTGTTCAACCGTCAGTGACTCGATGTGCGGCGGAAAATCGTCTCTACGAAAGGGCAGAGTGACGCGCATTTGCCGAGACGCTTCAACCTGATCGGGATTGTTGAGTTCGTACCAGGCATCCGAAAACTGGTCACGCAAACTAAAGGCGCGGTCACCGCTAAAGGATCGATCCAGATTGCGCAACACGCGTTGGCGATAATCGTAACTGCTGAGAGCGGTATATTCGACAGTCAGCAGTACATCGGCGATGGTTCTATAGTCGAACGGATTAGCAGGCTTTGGCAATTCCAATTGCCAGACCGCATCCAACCCCATGCCTTCGAAAGGCAGCAACATGCCGTTTTCCGACTCCAGCTCGAACATACCCGTCGCATTCAGCGGTGAGGTGAAGACGATGGATTCCGGCGAGCGGCTAAGTATGACCGGAGAGAACTCATCACCAGCGACAATGACCCGAGACAATCCGGAGGCTGTCAGACTGGCGCGCACACCGCGTATCGGCGGTACTAAAGCAATCAGAGAAACCTTAACCCGTTTAATCAGCCGTAGATAATGTCCGGGGAATTCCTGATCGAACATGGCTTCCGGCGTTGCAAACACCAGCACGCCGGTTTCTCGGAAGCGTTGCAGTTCCATCGCTGCAATCTGCGCTATAGACAGCGTTTGAGTCAGATGCAATTTGCGCCGGTCGGTTTCAAAGGCATATTGATCCAAACGATAAATATCCTGTAACAGCCGCGCGGAACCGGTCAGGCCGCGACGATCAACCGGCGTGGCTGCGGCGCTGTCGGCAGCGTCCTGCCAATAATCGGCGCGAACAAAACCCGGTGCCGCCTCTTGCCGCTCGAAGGCCAATTGCGCTTCGGCCAATTGTGCAAGCGCTGTCGCCTGCTGCAGAAAATAAGCATATACACTGCTCAACACTCCACTCATCCATTCAAACAGCTCGGCGCTGGTGAACTTGTTGGCCAGAAAATCCAGTACCGCGCTTGCATGCGCCAATTGCAAGCCTGCCAGCTCTCGCTCTTGCACCGCGACCTGTTGCTGATTTTGGGCGTGCAGGATTTGCTGCTGACCGATTTGCTGGTCCTTTTCCGCCAGATTTTTCTGTAAACGCCATTCTTCCTCGCGGCGTTCAAAACTGGATCGGGTTTGAAGCGCCTGAGAGGTAGCTGCTAAAAAATCTCCTATTGCATTGGCGCGGGTTGCCCAAGGATTTTCAGTAAGTTTAAATGAGATAACAGCAGCAGCACCCTTGGCAAGCGCCGCTCCTTCCAACGCTTTGAGTGCCAGCCTCTCATAAATGTTTACTCCTTCACTAATCAGTCCATCGAAATGATCGAACTGCACATCCGCCTTTTCTTTCTGCAACTGCGCCTCTTGCCCGAGAATATCCGCATCGGCAACTTTCAGATCGGCCAGACTTATCGAAGTCCCGGCTACTCGAATATCATGATTGGCCTGAAATCGACTATAAGCTTCCGCATCATGTTGTATCACTGCCGTCAGAAAGGCCGATTCCATTTGCTGGGCAATGCCGACCAGGTTTTTAGCGCGTTCCACCAAAAAAGCATAGCGGTATTGACTGGGCAGAAAGATTGTCGGCGTACCACTGGCCAATGGCATGGCCGCGCGAATGCCGGCGATGTTCAGGCCGTTATGGATTTTGGCCAAGTTGGCTTCGGCATGCAGTTTCAATGACTGCCAGACCGGGTTAGCCGGAAACGGAATAGTCGGCCCGGTTTCCGGGCGGACGTCGTTTAAATCAAGCAAGTCGATAGCGGTTTCGTACAAGGTCCGCGCCCGGGCTACCGATTCCGCGACGTTTCTGGAAAATTCCAGATCAGCATAGGCCTGAAAACAGCGCACGATAGACATCACGGTAAACCGGGTATAGACGTTCTTGCGCCCAACCAGCACTTGATTCTCGGTCGAGGTGCGGGCAACGATATGCGGATTCAAATCTTCAACCAACCATTTCGTCGTCCGGCTGTAAGAAGAGGTTATACTCTCTTCCATACGCAGACCGGGGTAACGCTTACGCTCGGCCAACGGTAAATCGAAAGCGTAAACGGTTTGATACCAATCCAATGCCACCAAATATTCGCGCTCATTCTGCAAGCGCAGCGCCAGCGCCATTGGCACCAGCCAGAACACCTCGCGCAAATACGGAGGAATAGCATTGGGATCAGTGATATTGCTGAATAATTCGTTAATTTTATCCCGACGCCTGTTCAGTTCGTCAGCCGACATTTGCAGATCGGTGAGGACAAAGTTTGCCGGCAGCCCGGTGTTGGCAGCCGGTACCTCGGCGCGCAGTTTGTCCAAATACTCCCCCGCCAGCTTCCTGGCTTTTGCCGGTGTCAACCTGGCCTCTTTTCGCAATTTGACGATCAAACCCTCTGCGCCAATAAAGGCCTGGGTTGGCGTCAGAAGGGTACGATCAGTCACGTAAAGATTGGGGAACAGTTGATTTTCGGGGTAAGCAAATACCCGCATCGCCGCCAGCCAGGTACGGTAGCTTCCGATCCATGTCCACTCGGCATCAAAATTCAGTTCGTTCACTGTCCAAACCACACCATCCGCACCCGCCGCCAGACGTCCGGAGCGCACCGAAAACAGCACACCCTGCAACGTTTCCAAGGCCTGATCGACTCGCGTGGTTTTAGCATCGTCATTAGCCCGAAAATCGATGAGCAATTTGCGCGTCAGGCGTTCGGCAGTTGTTGCAATCGTTTCGATCGGCGCTTGCCGCTGGCAGATAACTTCAAGCAATGCGTCGCGTAATCCGGGCAAAGTCTGTGCTTCAGCGGCGGCCACCGTCACCTGATAGCCGGTTTCAAGGGCTAGCTTCTGTGTTGATCGCGCTTGTAAAGATCGACGCCATTGAGAAAAAGTCTGCATGGTTCCGCGCCAACGCGGAATTTCCTCTGCCGGTTCAGTACTGTTTGCTAAAAATACGCCAGGTTCCAGGGTCAAGCTGGCTTGTTTTTCCTCGGTGCGCCATTGCCTGAAACGAGCGCGTTTTTGCGCCTGCAAAACAATCGCAAACACGTCCTGCCACTCGGACTGTAACAGGGTGCCGGCAACCAGCAATGCGCGGCTGCGGACCAGGAAGCGGAACGCTGCCGTATCCAGATTTAACAGCCTCAGCTCCAGGCTCAGATCCTCACCGCGCGCATCCCGATTCGCCAGATTGGGCAGGTCAATGCTGCCAATAAACTTGCCAAGCACTTGATCGAAACGAGCCAATGGCGTTGGTAGCGTTGCGCCTTCCTGTTCGATTTCAGCCAGCTTGGCAGTAATCCAGGCTTGGCGTGCTGTCCATAAGGCATACGCCGGATTGGTCGCCGTTTGGAGTTTGATGTGATCTTTAGCGATGATGTCCGGATCGATAATCGGTAAAGCGCCTTCGGCGGCATCACGGTTGCGGGTATCTTCCCTTAACCAAACTGAGCGTAAAGTAGCGAACTGCCAAACCGGCAACTGTGGATTCAACGTGGACGCCTGTAGGGGATCGACCGGTAGAGTAGCTCGATAACCGAATAATTCTTCCAATTGGGCGTCGGTGATGGCGTCTGGGACCAACGTAATATCATCGAGGTGATCCGGGCGATTTGCTTCCAGATCAAACCCCAGCCTTGCCGCCAAGGCGATTCGAGTTGACTGCTCCGCCACCCGGGCCAAGCGCAGTTCTTCATACGAAGCACCGAGTTCGCGCAGCAGGTTTTGGTAGGCGATAAAGCGAAACTTATGATCCAGTTCAGCTGGTGGCGGTACTGACTGCAAATAGCGGCGCAGCACTTCAATAGCAATTCGCGGCTGCAACAGGGGTTGCGTAGCTTGCTCGAATGCTTTGGCGGCGGTCAATTTGTCGTAAGCCTGGAAGAAACGGTCGGCCAGCGCTACCGGGCTGGGCCCTATAGCCGTGCCGATCCTGATTTGACGAGTAGTGAATGCCAGCAGTTCGCGCAAATAAGTGGTGTTGGCAAACACCTGATCAATGGCTGCGGGTTCGAACGGCGTTCTGATCACAACCGTACTGGCAAAAGTGGTTTTGAGCTGACGTGGAGGACCGCCGACTGCTTCAACCGTCAGCGGAAACGAACCCGTTGGCAAGTTTATGGTCTTGCTCCAGGAACTCCAATTGCCATTAGGATTGTCGACGTTTTCAAAAGGTCGATTGTCGATACTGAACCGCACCGCGGTGATGCCCGATTGACCGTTGCTTGCAGTACCGGAAAGCTCAAAAGCATATGGCAACGTCGTAGTATCCACCGGTGATTTAAACACCACAGACAATTCGGGAGGCAATTGCTTGAAGAACACGCCAACTGAGGAATGATCCGAGCTGTTGTAATAACTCACCCGAGCAGGGACACCCTCGGCAGGAATACCGGCGAAGACAGCCCTGACGGTAACATGCGCGTCCACCGTCAAAATCAGTGGTTGTCCAATCGGTGTGTTACCAGGGTTGACCGTAGCGCTGCACTGCCACTGTCTGTTTCCGGTCATCGTCGCTGCTACACTGGGCCCGCCGGTACCAAAGGTAATCATCACCGAGTGGACACTTGATATATCAAAGGTTGTATTTTCTTCAGAATCCTGATTGTTCAAATCCAGGTAACCGCTAACGAAAATATTTTCCTCCACCTCGACATTGGGCAATGGGGTTGTGAATCTTGCTACTAATATCGCTGCCATAAAATACTCCCGTTTTTATTGTGTGAGCCGCCAAGCGCGGTGGTGTAAATCTGAAGTTCTGTCTGGCCACTTCGGTAACGTCGAGGTAGCCAAGTTAACGAAAAATTTGTGTTATAAGCCCTGGTTGGGGTGATTCCTGCATCCCGTCTGTAACCTTATTGATGATCTACCCGTGACTGCAACGGCAGCCATCGTCAAACGTTGGCTTAAGGAATACGCGATCATGTTAGTGCTAACACTATGGCTGCCAATATCAAAATGAGCGGCCCTAGTGTCTGTAATATGCCAACCAAAAACGTTCTGGCAGTTGGGCAATTGTTTTGTCTGCGAGTTTTATATAGCCACAACTCACAAGCAACATACCAAGCAAGACCAGTACCGATTAATATCAAAGATGGTAGTTGAATGGTCATTTTTTAGTTTTGTCGTGTATTACCGCCGCTCCGGCACCCACAGTAATGGTAAAGGTGAGAGCTTCTAAAAATTGTTGAATTGGGTGTTTTGCTGGGTCAAAAATAGTGCCATTGGTACCAATATTCCGCGGGCGAATATCATTGAAGGGAGTTCTTAGGCGTACCGAACCGTTAAACCAAGTTTTCCAGAAACTACCGGGTGTATAACTCCCGGCATCTGCGGTGACTAGTCTACCGTTTTTGTAGACATGTTCAGGAGCCATATCACCAAGCCGGGCAAGTGCCTTGGCTTGGGCATCAAGAGACCCTCGCCCCCACCACCGAGCGAACCTTCCAGCCTGTGGGTCAACTTCTTTTATCCAATGTGCTCCAACCTTTTGTATCCTTACTCCCCCCGGTAGGTTTTTCCACTCGGAGAAAGTATTGGAGGCCGTAGTTGAAGGACCTCGACCCTGTCCCGAAACTAATCTTGGTGTATTGATACCCAAAAATCCGGCTAACCAGGGCGTTGCGGCTGCCGCTCCAGCTTGCAATGCGGCGACGATACCTGTGGTGCTGAAACTGCCTATGGCTAACATAGCTGCGGCAATTTCCCAAGCAGCGACGGCTACGATTACAGCAGTAACTGCAATAGCTACATACTCCATCGCAGTCGCTAAACTACTTAACCAACCTTCTGGCTTCTTACCTGATATTCCTGAGTTTTTACCACTAGAGTTTGTTCTTGGCTTAGCCACAACATCAAGCATTAAGTAGCACTCTGGATTTGATTCTAAAGGTTCTATAGTCACCGGAGGGTTAAAACAATAATTTGGATCCTGTTTTTCTTTACTGTCCTGTTTTTCTTTACTGTCCTTTCCCTCTAAATCAACTAATTTAATAGGGTTAGAGCGAGTATACCTGTAGATATTCGGTCCGTCCGTTATCCCGGCCGGATCACAACTCACCCACCTCACCATCCAAGCCGCGTAATACCTGGCTGCATGATAATTCAACCCACTTTCCTCATCCCGCTCCTTGCCGGTAAATCGGTAGCGCTTGCGGGCAAAGCTGCCGAAGCTGGTTTCTCCATACGGCGTGTATTCCTCCCGGTTTAGCCAGGCGCCGTCGCCACTGATGACGACATGGCTGCTGCCGAGGTGGTCGCCCAGGTGGTATTTCACTGCCGGGGTGGTGTCGTCCGGAAACGGCGTGCCGACCCTGACCAGCGCAATCCGCGACTGATCATCCATCACGTGCAGGGTGTTGTTTTCCAGTACGATCGCGCCCTGCACCGAGCGGTGATATTCGAACAGGCCGCCGACATAGACAGTGACGGTGTATTGGCCGCCTTGCTTGCGCACCAGTTTTTTTACCCTCATGCCGCCGGCATCGTAAAGATACTGGGCATGCACCGAAGGCTCGGCGCCCTCGGTCTGAGTGCTAAAGACCTTCAGCCGGTCGCTGTAATCCCAGTCGAAATGCCGGGTCAGGTTTTCTCGGGTCATGTTGCCGTTGCTGTCGTAAGCATAGCGATACGCAGTCTGTCCAATGGTGACGCTATCCAGCCGGTTGTTGCCGGCTACAGTTGCGAAATCGCGGTTGCGGGCGCCGTCCGCCAGTTGATGCTGCAACTGCTGCATATTCCCCAGCGCATCGTAGTGATAAATTTCGCTATAGGCGCGGGTGCGGGTTAAATCAGTGCAGCGCGGTTGATCCAGCCAGGGCGGCGCTTCGGGCGCCTAGTCGCATTCCCGGCCGGTGGCCGACAACAGCCGGTAAATCGGGTCGTATTCGAACTGGCGAATCAGTGCATTGCCGGATGCCAGTAATTGCGCCAGTTGCGGATCGTTGACCTTAATCGCATCGGGATTATTGAGGATACCGCTGGCCGGGCTGCGGTCTTGAATGTCGAGAATGTTACCGACCAGGTCGTAGCGATAGGCAAAGTCCTGCAAAGCCTCGCCGCCGGGTTGGTAGCGGTCGGCCTGTGGCTGACTGTAACGCTCCGAGCGCATCCTCAGCAAACGGAAGGTATGACCGTCATACGCATATCGGCTCATCACGCCGTTACCGTAGGCAACCAGCACCCGTTGGCCTTTGGCGCTGTAGGCGATTTGCTGGACGTAAATCTGGCCGTTGAGTTTGACTTGCGCCAGGCCGCCGGCCCGATTATAGACCGGTAAAAGCTCCTGGCGTTGGCCGGTGACATCCAGGGGATAGTGCATTCGCTTGATGCGGTTAAGGGCATCATAGCTCATGCTGGTTTCGTAAATAGCCGGGTCCAACAGCGTCTGGGCGTGAGCTTCCAGAGTGCTTCCTACCGGCGCTTGCCAGTCGAGGCGATAGGCATCGATCGCCCAGTTGCGCTGGGCACCGTTTTGGTAGGTGCCCAGTAACACCGTATCACTGATGGTTTGCCGGGTTTGGCTGAGCGGATTGCCTTTAAAATCATAGGCAGGCACCGATACCCGGCCGGCTTCATCGTAATGCTGATAGAGTTTGCCGAGCAGGTTCCTGGCTCGCGCCGCATCGGCGGTCAGTCCGGATTCAGTCCGGTCGCCGTAAATCAGAACCTCGCGCAGCGTCAGCGGCTGATTCAGACCATCCCTGGCCCACAGCCGGTTTGGCCGGTTGCCTTCGTCGTAGCCGTGCAGGATCAACGCACCCTTGCTATCTCTTTGTTCGATGGGGTTGCCTATTACATCCAGTACGACCCGGCGTAAACCCGCATCAATGCTAGCGGTGCGCCAGGGCCGGTTGGCCAGATCATAGCCATAGCGAAACGCCACCCGGCCCAGCGCATCGGTAACGCTGAGCAGGTTGCCGCGAATGTCATAGCTTGATCGGGTGACATACCAATCGGTTTGCGGATTGCTGCCATTGCGGGTAGTAGCTTGCACGGTACGGCCCAGCGCATCGATGACGATGCTGGCCGGGGTGTTCCAATGTTGTTGATAGCCTTGCGCGCTGTCGGCATGGGTGCGGCCGGCGTTGTCGTTGGCGTCGTAGGTGTAGGCCTTCCAAGGTGTCGGCGCAAATTGTCCGGGATTGGCCAGATCGGAAGGGATACCGTATAGCACCCTCTGCTCGGAACCATCCGGGCTCAGGGTGCGGATTACCTGGCCGCGCGGGTCGTAAATCATCACGGCTTTTTGGCCGAGTTGCGCGTCACCGGGTGCGGCATAGTTCCAGCCTTGTGCGTAAAAAGGTTCGTATTTCTCGACCACCCGACCTTTGTTGTCGTAAACCTGCCAGCCGCTGACCAATACATTGGGCTGATTGGCGTCGTTGTTGCGCACGCCGACAAATGCCAATTTACTGCAGGTTTCGTCGGTTTGATCGATCGGCAATATACTGCCGCCGAAGGTCGTCTCGCCTAAACGGATCTCTTCCGATTGCACCCGGGTTTGCAGCAAGCGGCCAAAGCCGTCGGAATATTCGACGGTTTCGATGGTTTCGTCGCGTTGCGGTAGCGGCACATCGGCTTCGCTGTCGTGATGCTGATACTGTTTGGTGCGTACCGACACCGGCTGGCGACGTTCGCTGAACGCCAACAAATCATAACTCAACTCAACGCTGGGTCGGGTGCGATCGCCTTCCATGACATTGGATTTGCCTTGCATCAAGGTGGCTCGCATCAAGCCCAGCGGCGTAAACCGAAAACGGCTGGTGTTGAAGTTGGCATCCACCACGGTGTCCGGTTGCAGCACACGGTAATCGTAAGTGGCCTGGGTTTTCAAACCGAGCGGATCGATCACCTGCTGCGGCAACAATTCATATTTATCGTAGCCAATCACCGTGCGTCGTCCCAGCGGGTCATGCTGTTGCAACAGCAGGCCCCGGCCCTTGCCGTTGGCAGTGCTGGGTTGAAAATCGTACAAATGGCGGGCGGTGATCGCAAAGTAACCCTCTGTGGAAATCGCATTGGCGCCGCCCAGTCGGTACACGTAACCCGCTTGCGCAGCCAGTTTGCGAAATTCGGCAGGGTATTCGCCGGTCCAGACAGGCGCGCCGGGCTTGAGATATAACGGGATTTCAGGCGGATTTAGCACCGTCTCGCTGCTGCGATATAGCTCCTTTAACAGCACGTCTGGCATCACCAGGCTTTCCGAACGGGAAACGACACCGTAATTGCCGATCTGCCCGAACGGCAAGCCTTGAAAGGCCGCGCCGTCATAAAAGCTCAGGGTCTGGCTGATGATATTGCGGGTCAAAGTGCCTTGTCTGACAGCTTCCCATAGGGCAAATACCGAGGTGCGGCCATCATTGAGAATTTCGTAGGCGCTGGTTCTGGCGACGCGGTCGACCATATAACGCTGCGCATCGTTACGCTGCACATACGTTGTTTCGGCATAGATTGCCAGATAAGGCTCCGCTGACTCGCCGTCATTGCGGTAATCACGTCCCCTCGGCACAGCTACGCTGAATTGCGATTGTAATTGCCCGTACTGGTCGTAATTACCCATGAAGCTTAACTGCGTCATCGGTTCGTTGCCGCGCTCCCATTGCGTGGTGCGTTGCGCCAGACCAAAGGCGAAGAAGATGGCGCGGCGGTGATCGTCAGGATTCACTGGCGCCAACTCTTGGCGTACGCCATGCAAAGATTCGCTGACGGTATAAGGCCGGGGTTGGCGCTCGCTGCCGTCCAGCGCATAAAGCTCGGTGCGTAACACACTGCCGCGCAAGACTCTTAAGGCATCGCGCTTCTGGCGGCGCGGCAATGCTTTCAGAAAATCGATCATCGCTTGCGGGCGAGACAGCGCTTGCGGATCATCCGCCCAATATTCGCCGCTAAAATCCAGCTCCTCCCAGTCGCCGAACTCGTCGCCGACTGGACCCTGGTGAAACCAGGTGCGCGTTTCCAGCGGCGGCGAAAATTGTTTGACTGCAATCGGATTGAACGAACCCTTATCGTGCAAGCCAATTTCATGAAAATCGGCAAAGACTTCGGTATCTCGCTGCTCGACCCGGCCGAAACCGCGAAACTCGTGCTCGGTGCCATCCCAATAACCGTGATGATAAGCATATTCCGTGGTCAGTTTGCCTTGTGAAATCTGATCGATGACCTCAACCTTGGCGACTACCTGCACCGGAAAAGGTAGTGGGGTTTTCCAGCGTGTAGCCGAACGTTGCTGGTCTTCCAGATAGAACTTGACTGATGACGCATAGCCAACCCGGGTCAAGGAGCCCAAGTGATTGTCCATCTCGCTCAGTACATAGGGTTTAACGCCGCCGCTAAAATCTAGGAAGAACATAGTGGGGCGATGCAGTCCTATAGCATCGGCGCTCCACAGCACGCCGCGATTGCCGCTGCCCAGCAGATCCACCAGCCGCACCGCATCGCCATCGGAGACAGGCGGCGTGCCGTTGATCTCTATAGCATCGCTCCAGCTATTACCGCCCTGGTTGATCCACAGCAGCACTTTTCGGTCGTCTACATAAACAATATCGGCAAACCCGTCGCCGTCGATGTCATCTATTAAAATTCGTTTAGGATCGTAGCCGTAAGGAAAGCGCGGGCTGTTGCGCATCGAGATACGCTTGCCCCAGTTGCCGTAACCCAGATTGGGCCAGTATTCGACATGGCCGTCGTGAACCAGGACAATATCTTGCAGGCCGTCGCCACTAAGGTCGCCCCACTTGACACGCGGATCGGAGAAGTTGAGGTTGGGGAAGTTTTCCAGCGCTTGGCGTTCCACCCAGCGGGTTGTATGCCAGCCCAGTTTGGGATCGTTAAAGAAGCATTCGAACCGGCTGCCGGAGCGAATTGCATCGGTGACACCGTTACCGGTCAAGTCGACGAGTTTGACTTCCGGATCTTCCAGGTTAAAGCTGGGCGCAAATTGATAAGTTTGAAATGATTTGTTATCCCACAGCCCGTTAAAACGTAGGGGAAAGTAGCCGGATAAGCCCTCCCTATGAACTAATAGATCGATGCGACCGTCGCCGTCGGCATCGATCATTTGCACGCCAGGATCGGCCAGTTGCAAGCCACCGGGTGCATTGGTCATTTCCCGGGGCCGGTCGAATTGACCGTTGCCCAGGTTTCGCCAGTAGCGCACTGTGCCGTTCATTTCCAGAATGTCAGGCAAGCCGTTGCCGAATAAATCAGCCAGTTCGTATTCAGATTTTGCTAACGATCCCGGCGGTAGCTCGGGGCCGTTAATAGCGGAGAATTTCTGGCTGTTGGGCTGAAATTGGCTGTAACGAAACTCTAATGGCGGTAAAAATTCCGACAAGGCCTCATCATGGCCTTCCACCCGGACTTGATGCAGCAACGATGCTTTATTTAACGACAACGGTTGAGCTAAAGGGTTCTGTTGATCCAGATAAAGCAGGTGGTAACTACGGGTTAACCGCTCTTTATCCGCATGGGTAAACACCTGAATGCGCGTGCAGCGACGGATGGTGCGAATTTCAAAACCGGCCCGGTATTCGGAAAAAGGGTCCGGGCGATTTTCGTAAACGAATTTCACTCGGACCAGAAACTGCGGATTGGCCGGGTCTCCGTAATCCGCGTAACGGATTTCCGATAAATATAATTGATCCCAATGATGCGGTCCGTCGACTTGTTGGGTGTCACGCTCATACAGGTAGTCAATGCGGTTGCCGAACGGATCAGTGGTGCGGCTTAACTTCCAGGCAAACACTTGGTCGTTGTGTTCGGGATTGACAATGGACGCCGACTCTCGGGCAATAATTTGCTGCGTGCCGTAGGTGCTGGTCAGTCCATCTTTGCTATCGACTTGCCAATAGTTTTGTGTAACATTGCGGTGATGCGCGATGCGAGCGAACAAGCCTTCTGTACGGGGTTGATAGCGGGTGATGTCCGGCAGTTGCTCGACGGCCACTAGATCTTCGGCTCCCGACAACACGAAAGTATCTTGTGTGTCGTCGTAGCGGGGCAGGCCGTCTGAGGTTTTACGCATCACGCCCGGAATACTTAGATTCCAGCCCAGGCCAAACGGGCCGTTACCGTTGCCGGTACTGTAGCCTAAGCTCAACAGAGGCTGAAAGCCATTGCGTCCGGACGGAAGTGCAATAGGCACGGTAAAGTTGCCAGTGCCTGTGTGTAGGTCAGGAGAAAATTTCTCACCAATACCCTGTTGGGCCCCACCGCCTTGGGGCAGAGATATGATTTGGCTTGATGTACCTGACTTGTTACTCATATGACTACAACCGAGCGACTATACAACCCATCTTCCACGAAGTTGGAAATTTGTGCTGCTACTTGTAGTTTCGGATCTGAAAATATCCCAAAGCGTAATAGTTGATTTGTGACGGCAGCCATCAATTTCTCCTTTGATTTAACTCATATTCGCTACTCGAACAATGAAGACACGAAGTTTGTCCAAATGTCGATTTTTATTAACAGCGTGAGTACGTTCTTTGTTACTCGGTTTTTCGTGGTGAGTAGTTCCAAAATATATTTTTTGGAGTGCCTAGTGCACTACCATTCAGGCTACCAGATGAGATTATGGGTTTCACCCCCCTTGCGGAGGGTATTGAGCCGATTTTGTTACTAGAAACCAAGTATCTGAACAAAACTGAATGGTAACGGGGTCACGATAAAACTTGCTGGAAAAGTAGCAGGCTAAAATCACTGATGGAAGGGAATGCAGCCAATCTGATTTTGAGATTGCCCGGAATTTTATTAATCGAAAGCCGTTCAGGAAGCGGCTAGTCTTTAAGCTTGTCGATTACGATAAGTTTTTTGCTAAACAGATATCATTTAGTAATTTGAGCCGGATTGGGTTTAACACTGCTAGCTAAGCTGTCCCTGTAGTAGCGAGCTTGAAGCGTAATAAATACCCTTTCTGATCAAGTGATAAAATGCCCCTTTATTTTTAGATCCTCACCTGTTTTTTGTCACCACCGAAATGTGGCATAACAAAGTTGGATCGGACAATTTAATGGTATATTTTGTTTAGCCTTTAGACTCAGTCTTTGCATCCGTATATGCCTCGCGATCATCTCTAAACTCAGACGCGAGTCTCACCTTCAGATCCCTATATGCCACCCGAGTCGTCTCGTCACTTCTAAGGCAATCGCGAAAGGCAAGTCGCTCGTACCAGATATCGCTTTCAAAGGGAACCAGATGCAAGTGGTGGGTACGCTCGAAGTCGTTCGGTTTGCAAAACCAGTGCATCACCTCTGCCTTGTAATCGAAATAGCAGTAACTTAGTGGCAATAAGGCCTTAATGGCAGACTTCGAGGAAGGTAAGTCGTGAACGGCTCCCATGATGTCGATAATGGGTTTGGCGGGCAGGCCCGGAACCGCAGTGCTACCAATATGCTCAATGGGTCAGACAAGCCAGCGAGCAAGAACAGGTGCGAGTGCCTGCCTCTCGGATTCGAACCTTGTCGGCCAAGCTGGATTGTAAGGATCGATAATAATTGGTGGCTGACCGTGCATGGTTTCTCACTAGAGGGGAGGGATGTAAGCTTATGAAGCTGACTAACGTCAATTTCCAACGACACCTTATAGCTTAATATATTTAAGGAGCAACATTTTAAGATCAATTGTAAGCATCTTTTCTAGGCAGGAATTAGACAGTGATAATTTCACCTTGCTCGCCGAATACAGGATTGAAATTGGATAGTGACTCCGAACTGTGGGTTGTTTCCAATGGGCTGTCTTCCAAGTGAATGCCGCTAGATTTTGCATAGTTTGTTTGAGAATCTTTATAATCGCTACACCTTGTCATGGAATAGTTAATCTCACCTATGCACGCCCTCACCGAAAGGGAGCTCTACGAAGCTCTCACCTATGCCAAGAGTATTGATAGAGATGCGGGAGCCTATATTCTTGAGCAGTTTCATCAAGAACAAAGCGCTTTTGCTACCACTATTTTCGGGATATTCCCCAACGTGCTGGCAGAACAGGACATTGAACTGTCGTATTTATTCATGGACTTGGTCTTCGATGTGCTTTGCGTATTTCAAAACATTTTCGGGCCCTTACCCGATCAGAGTGACATTGATGCTGATTGGCTGGACAAGCAAGCATTCCTGCTGGATGCTGAACTGCAGTCATTGATGACGAATAGAGATATGGAGCCCAAAATCCGCAACAAACTGCAAACACGCTTTGTCCAGCGGGCCAAGGAAGATAATCCCCAGATTGGTTTAATCAATTACATGAATGCTGCGGTTGATCAGTTTGCTATAGAAAGCTCACACAGCTTGGAAGCGCTACAAACGACCAAGGCACTGATTTCTGTTGTCATCCGCCTATTTGGCAATCTTTATAGTCATACTGGCAATGCCTAATTTACGCTTGTCATCAATGTGGATCAGACATGGCTGCGATACTCGCCTCATCTCTTTGCAGGGGGATTAATACCTTCGAGTGATTGACTAATGCTGATCTAACCCAACAAATTGAATCGCGTTATGCACATTTGGATAGACGGATGTACAGATCTTTTACTGATTTCTTCATTATTACTGGGCTTGAATTCCGACCAGATTAATCTATTCTGAACTTGCAGATACATTTCATGGCTGCATGCATGGATGCCTAAACCGGCGATTGTAAAGGGCAATCGTCGGTTTTTTTATGCCTGTAATTTTTCACACCGGGAAAATTTGAAGGCTCGCACAATCAGTGCTTCCTGAAAAATACACTTTTGCTCCCATCGAATACGCTGTGCTCGCATATTCTCCCCACTGGACATTGATGTCCTGTGGGTGGTTGCAATGCAAGAATTTAAAAACCTGAACTTTCAACGCGACCATGGATCGCAATCAGGGCATGGGTAGCGCCACTCAATCGATTTTCAGTTATTAATCGGGACATCGTTGTCAGAGTTCGCAAAGCCTGGGGAGTCGTTTGAGCAGGCGATAGATAGGAAGCGGAGTTGGCTGAGGTGAAGAAGAAGTTGAGGTAGCAGGCACATTTGTCGTACTGTGAAAATTGGCTTATCAACTTTGTTAGTGATTTGTTTGGTTTATTCAAAAGCAGTTTCAGCAATTTTAAGGTCGGCTATTTGTTCAATAGCGTTTTTCAATACTACAGGTATATCGGTTATTTTATATTGCGTGGTAATCATTACTG
>JABFRC010000219.1 GCA_013141375.1 Methylococcaceae bacterium
TACAGAATAAAATACTCGTCAGCATTGCTGGCTTAATCTTGCTCGGCTCCTTGTCATTTTTCACAGTCAATGAAACCGAAAAAGCAATAAAGTTTGCACTGGGCGCCATAGTAAAATCGGATTACAACCCTGGTATATACTTTAAAGTGCCGTTTTACAATAATGTCAAAAAGTTTGATGCCAGAATTCAAACTATGGATTCAAAGCCAGAACGCTTTTTGACGGCAGAAAAAAAGAACGTTATTGTCGATTCATTTGTAAAGTGGCGCATAGGTGATGTTAAAACTTTTTACACCGTGGTTGCCGGTGATACAGACCAAGCCAATCTTAGACTTGATCAAATCATCAAAGATGCTTTTCGTGGTGAATTCAGCAAACGCAACATTAAGGAATTGGTTTCTACTGACCGTCAGGCAATTCGTGAGCTTCTGATCAAGAATTCCAAAGCCGTTGCTGCTGATCTTGGCTTGGAAATTATTGATGTTCAGGTCAAACGTATTGATTTGCCTGACGAGGTCAGCACTTCTGTGTACCGCAGAATGGAAGCTGAACGTGAACGGGTCGCCAGAGAGTTTCGCTCACAAGGTGCCGAAGCGGCTGAAAGAATACGTGCCGACGCTGATCGTCAACGTGTAGTCACACTGGCTAACTCTTTCCGTGACGCGGAAAAATTGCGCGGTGAAGGCGATGCAAAATCAGCTGAAATTTACGCAAAAGCTTATGGCGCTAATAGTGAGTTCTTCACTTTTTACCGTAGTTTGAATGCTTATAAAAAGACATTCACCGGTTCTGATATGATGGTGCTTGATCCTGAATCTGATTTTTTCAAATATTTTAAAAATCAACAAATAGCAAAATAACCTTTATTTAAGTTATTAAACCTTAAAACGCTCCGCCAGTGCGGGGCGTTTTGTTTGAGTGGACATTTAAAACATGCAACAAAAAGACTCCTGGCTTTTGCCTGAAGGTATAGAAGAATTATTACCCGAAGAGGCCAAACACCTGGAAAACTTACGGCGTAAAATCCTTGATACCTTCAATTGTTGGGGCTACCAGCTCGTCATTCCACCTTTTATCGATTATCTGGATTCATTATTGACTGGCGCAGGCCACGATCTTGAATTACAAACCTTTAAGCTGACTGACCAAATCAGCGGCGAAATGCTGGGCATTAGAGCAGACATGACGCCTCAGGTAGCCCGGATTGATGCCCACAATCTAAAGCATGAATGGCCCACCCGACTCTGCTATGTAGGTACGACACTACATACCCGTGGCGATCCTTTGGAAAAAACCAGAAGTCCGATGCAAATAGGCGCCGAACTATACGGCCATGCCGGTCAGGACAGCGATTTGGAAGTCATTCGTTTAATGCTCGAAATGCTGGCAATGGCTGGTCTGAAAAATGTGCATGTCGATTTGGGCCACGTTGGTATCTACCGAGCCTTATCTAATCAAGCAAAGTTGACAACAACTCAGGAGTCGTTGTTGTTTGATGTTCTTCAGCGCAAAGCCAGACCGGAACTCCAAGAACTTTTGGACGGCTTCGCCATTGATGCGAGTCTGAAATCAATGTTCTTGAAACTGCCTCAACTCAACGGCGGCATTGATATTCTGGACAAAGCAAACACTATATTTGCAACCGCCAGCGATGACGTAAAAAAGGCACTGGACGACTTAAAAGCTATCGCTACTTTTTTAAACCGCCACTTTCCATCACTGGCAGTTAGTTTCGATTTATCGGAACTCAGGGGCTATCATTACCACACCGGTGTGGTTTTTGCGGCCTTTGTACCCTCTGTCGGGCGTGAAATTGCAAGAGGTGGGCGCTACGATAATATCGGCGCGGTATTCGGGCGCGCACGTCCAGCAACCGGATTTAGTGCCGATCTGAAACAACTGGCAACTTTAAGCAAAACTCATTTTAAAGAAAATGCGGCAATCCTCATCTTTGCTCCATACCTGGATGATCCGGAATTGATTGAAACCACCAGAACCCTTAGAGCAAATGGGCAAGCGGTGATTCAGCAATTACCAGGTCAAGTAGGTGGCCCTAAAGAACTTGGGTGTAATGCAATCCTGGAACAAGATAATAATCAACATTGGTTTGTTAAGACCTTAGGCTAGCTTGGAATAATCATGGGAAAAAACGTAGTTGTAATCGGCACTCAATGGGGTGACGAAGGTAAAGGTAAATTAGTTGATTTACTCACGGAGCAAGCGCAGGCGGTTATCCGCTTTCAAGGCGGCCATAATGCCGGCCATACCTTAGTAATCGGCGGCGTCAAAACCGTTTTACATCTGATTCCATCTGGCATCCTTAGAGAAGGCGTGCAATGCATGATCGGTAACGGCGTCGTACTATCGCCTGCCGCTTTGCTGGAAGAAATTGAGATTCTAGAAAAGGCCGGAATTTCCGTTCGCGAACGTCTGTTAATTAGCGAAGCCTGTACATTGATTCTGCCTGTACACATTGCTATCGACCAAGCCAGAGAAAAAGCGCGTGGCAGCAAAGCCATCGGTACCACAGGTCGCGGTATCGGGCCTGCTTATGAAGACAAAGCCGCTCGCCGAGGTTTACGCGCGGGTGACTTATTAAACCCGGTCACTTTTGCCGAAAAGCTTAAAGAATTGGTTGATTACCATAATTTCATGTTGACCCAGTATTACCATGTCGATGCGGTCGATTATCAGCAAACACTGGATGAATCATTAAAATTTGCCGAACAAATCAAGCCGATGTTGACCGATGTCAGCGAAGAACTGTATCGCTTGCAAGCGGCTGGTCACAATCTGCTGCTCGAAGGTGCACAAGGCGCTTTACTGGATATTGATCACGGTACTTTCCCTTATGTGACGTCTTCCAGCACCACTGCCGGTGGCGCCGCAACTGGCTCCGGTCTTGGTCCGCTTGATCTTGATTATGTGCTGGGCATTACCAAAGCCTATTCAACCCGCGTCGGCAATGGCCCCTTCCCGACCGAACTGCATGATGAAAACGGTGAGCATTTAGGCGTCAAAGGCCATGAATTTGGCGCCACCACCGGCCGTAAAAGACGTTGCGGCTGGTTTGACGCTGTCTCCATGCGTAAATCAGCGCAAATCAATAGCCTCAGCGGCATTTGCTTGACCAAGCTTGATGTCCTCGACGGCCTGGAAACAATTGGTATTTGTACGGCCTATCGACTCAACGGCAAAGTCACTGAAACCGCGCCTTTAGGGGCTGACCAATATCAGGGCTGCGAAGCGATTATTGAAGAATTGCCCGGTTGGTCTGGAACCACTGCAGGTATCACCGATTTTAATGCGCTTCCTGACAACGCCAAAACCTACATCAAAAGAATTGAAGAACTGGTGGGGGTAAAAATTGCAATCTTATCGACCGGGCCCGATCGTGATGAAACCATCATTTTGGAACATCCCTTTGCTTAAAAGCAGCAACAGATAATTACCCTAAGGCAGAATTAACATGGCAGAAACAGTAGAAGAATTGACGGTAACCTATGAAGATGGCGGAATTGAAACCGTCAAGGAACTGGACAAAAAAGTCCTAACAAAAGGTGCGTGGGCGACGGTAATGTATCGTTACCAGGATTGGGACAGAGCCAAAGAACAATACGGCCCTGAAAAATACACTATTCGCCGCTATCAAAAGCGCAACGGCGAGTACCAACAAAAGTCAAAATTCAACATCTCCAGTAAAGACCAGGCGAAAAGCATTATCGCTGCGCTGGAAGATTGGACTAAGGACGATTAAGAAATTTGAAAAAATGGCTGGAACTACTCCAGCCATTCAATGATGTGATC
>JABFRC010000066.1 GCA_013141375.1 Methylococcaceae bacterium
GCGATGGTATAACTTTTTACTATGTACGCAAGAGATATGGATTAAGTGAAAATAATATAAGTTGTTGAAAATTAATCAATTTTAATTGAACGCTCAAATGTAAAATTGGCGTAATACTTGCTTTAAATTAACTGTTCTGTATTGATTTTAGAACTCACTTTAATATCCACAGTAGGAAGTCTAATTATGAAAAAACTCCATCTAGCTAGCGCAATTGCACTGCTATGCACACCTATTTTTGCCAATGCTGCTGATATAACGGGAGCGCCTGCGGGTGCTGCCCGCTTAAATCAAGTGGTTAAAGCTGGTTATGGTGCCAATTACAAAGCTCGGATTGAAATCGACAAACAGACTATAAAGAATGAAGATGCCTTTGTTATTAAGACTGGTGACATTATTAGTACGACTGGAATCGATAAATTCTCGTCTGGAGAATTTTCAGGACAGCCGACTGGTGAATCGATTGCTGTAGGCCCTAATAAATCAATGGGCTGGAATGATACAGCAGTTAAGCCGTATGGGACTACAGTTCCATTTTGTAGCGAAACAGTGACTACGGGATGTTATTTAACTGACATTTTAGCCACTACTGCTCTCGGCTGGGGTCATAACGCACATTGGTATTTAATTGATCTGAATAAGCTGGCTGGGCAAAAAGTTCATGTTCATATCATGGTTGAGCGTTATGACGACGGTGTCGCTACAGAAACATCTACCGACGCAAAAACTGGTGTTGTTACCACACTGCCTAGCGATGACGATTTAGTTCCTGCTTTGACTGTATGGCTGGGTAACCAAGACCAAGGTACTCACATGCATTGGTTTCCAAACAGATTTCAATCTACACCTGACTTTTGGGCGCGCAAGCTTTCTAAGCCGAGCATAAAAGTAAGTAAAAAATTAACCTATGAACTCAAAGGTGTTAACAGTGGCGCAGTGGGTTACGACACGGCTTTTGATTCATCTGACAAAACAACGGCAATGGTCGAAGGTGTAATTGCGCTTTCTAAAACTAATCCAAACCAAAATTTTCTGACGGTTGCTTTGGGCGGCGATGATCGTATTCCTACCAAAAAGCATGACGTCAACTACAAGTTGACCGTAGAAGTTCATAAACCACATAGATAACCGAAACTCTATTGGAAAAACAGCTATCTGGTTTTAGTTCAGATAGCTGTTTTGCATTTCTCCAAATTTTTCAAGGCTATTCCTGCAATTTACCCCTCAGATCTTGGCTGAGTTAAAGGGCGTCGTATGTTTCAACCTCTAAAATTATCCATTTATACAGTATAGCCTTCGACAGGCTATAGGAACTGCAGTGCCTAATATTGCCTTACTTTCACAATACAGTAGGTAAGATTCTCCGTGTAAGTCGAAAGTAAACGGATAATTCGCTGATGTAAAATCACTAGGGATCGCAATGAGCTGTAGCTGACAGAAAAGGCAAAGGGCGAATCACTTAATAGGCGACATTAACGGAAACAAATACGGAGCGTCCCATTGCTGCAACAGGCAACAATCGCGGTATAGGAAATCCTTGTGCGTATGTCCCGACAATATCAACGCCTCCCATCGGGTGGTAGTAAAGCTTGTCGAGTATGTTATCAACGCCGAAATCCAGCTTCAATTTTTGGTATTGATAGCTGCTGCGAACATTAAGAAGCACATATCCCGGCGTTTTTGGTTCGCTATAGCTTTCGGCAATAGTCGCTTTGTTTTTGACTAAATCAATTCCAATTTCACTGCCTAATGAGCCCCAATCGCCTTGTATGCTGTTTTCCAGATTAATCGAGCCATACAATGGCATCATGTGATACAGATTAACTTTCTCTGGGGCTTGCAAGCCACCGACTGGCCAACCCTTGGCATTACAAACGCCAGCCAGTCCAATCGCTGCGTAAGGACAAGGTCTGCCGCTCAAATCGTTTTCACCAATCCCTCTCACATAAGCCAGCTTGCTACGAACTGCCCAGCTACCGGTCTGTGATTCAGGCAAAAATGCATAGCGTCCCGAAGCATCGACACCATATAAATCAGCATAAGGTAGATTGACGAATTGCAAGCCTCTAAAGCCACCCGGCGCGCCGGCTTCGGCTTGCCCCCAGATATAATCGGTGATGTGGGTGTAATACGGCGATAGTTTTGCCGACCAGATTTTTTTATCGGGGTCATTCCATGTACCGCTCAAGGAAAAATTGTAGGCGACTTCGGGTTTAAGGCCAATGTTGCCCATATACGAGTTTCCGTCGCCAAACCAGGTAACCATTGAATTGTGACCGTACCAGGCGTAGCGCTCATACAAATTGGGCGAGCGTGTTTTTCTGGCAAAGCCAAGTGCATATTGGCTGGATGCGTCATGCGTGTAACGAGTTTGAGCGGTCGCATCAAAATTAGTATCGACACGCGCTCTATCAGCAGCATTAAATTTGGGCTCCCAAACAACAGCCTCTAAGTCGGTTTGCGTGGGGTAATAGCCATGCACTTGCCCGGTATTCATCCACACCATGTCATTGCGCAAACCAACTTGTGTTGTCCATTTAGCATCCCAATCGGCTTGCCATTCCAAAAAGGTACCCAGTCGATTACGTTCGCCATTATTGATGCTTAAAAAGTCGTTGGGTTGGCCATTGCTTTTTGGCCACCAGTCTTGCAGAGTTTGCCGGGCAAATTCGCTACCAATTCTAAATGTATGTACATCAGACCAATAAAGATGACCGCGAACCCGATAGCCATAATCTGAACCGTCAGCACGCATTAACATTGGAGCAGTATGTCGTTCGTCTAGGGTATCCATGGTGTGCCAGGTTTGATGATGATAAAGCCGTGCATCTAACTTGCCCCAGTCGTAATAATTTTCAAAACTGATACCGCCCAGTACCGCGTTATTCTCAACAACATCCATACGTTGATTAGGAAACCCTTGAATAGGTATATGTTGCAAATTAACATCCGCAGAAATAAAGCCTTTATCCAGCGCTTTTGCGGCCCTTAGCCCAAGGTTAGTGGTGAAAAAGCTGGTGGGAATCACTGCGGGGCCATCGTCGCCACGTTGATAATTGCCCGCTTTACTCCCGGAGAAGTTGTAATCGAAACTCAAATCCCGTGTTGCGTATTGAGCATTGGAATTGACACCAAAATTATCGTTGGCACTACGAAAAAAACCGCCTGTTTGACCGGAAAACAGGGTCTTTTGATCAACCGAAGCAAATTTAGGCGCAAGTGCATCGACAGCAATGGTGCCACCAATCGAATCGCCTCCCATGCTGACAGGCGTAATACCGGCCATCAATACCGCTTGGCCGACACTGTTTGGGGCCATATAAGACAAGGCTGGGTTCATATGATTGCTGCAGGCAGAGGTGATGCTCATGCCATTGACGGAGATTTTGACGCGATCATCTGCCATGCCATGGATTGAGGGCAAGCTGGACACTCCCCCACCGGTATTCATTGTCACCCCTGGAATGTCTTTAAAAAGTGAAGCTGTATCGCTGGCACTGGTTTTATCTGTTGCCAGCTTTGCATTATCTAAAGTTTGGGCGTTGAGTTCCTCACTTGCTTCAGGCACTACGTCACCGATGACGGTTACCTCTTCTAATTCCACTACGTCTTCGTCTTTAACCGCTGGCGCAGCGGTGGCTAAAAGAGGAGTCAAAGCAAGTAATAAACCAGCAATATAGTGCTTGGTTTCTAAACTATTGTGGCGATGATGGATTTTTACTGCATCTCCTATACTACTAATTCGCATAACTATTCCTTGTTAAGGGCAGGGTGGGACATCAAGTGGAGGACATAAGCAT
>JABFRC010000072.1 GCA_013141375.1 Methylococcaceae bacterium
CAGCAGCACCACAATCGGTTTTCCCTCTAAACTGGGCTGAAACACCCGTTCACAGGACGCGTAAAAATTGTTGCAATCTCCAATCGCAAACATGCTGCAGTTCACTTTTGTTTTAAGGAATGGAAGACATCGGTGGCAACGCCCCAAATTTGAAAATCCATGCCTTCAGTAATTTTTACGGGCTGAAACTCTGGGTTTTCTGGCATCAACCATATGTCATCGTTCTCTATCACTAATCGCTTCAATGTGAATTCGCCATTAACGATGGCAAGCACAATCGCCCCTGATTGCGCGTCTACCGAACGATCCACCAACAGCATATCGCTATCGTGAATACCTGCACCGATCATCGAATGGCCTTTGACCCGCACAAAAAAAGTGGATGCAGGATTGCGCACATATTGCCGGTTGAGATCGATGGTAGCTTCCAGATGATCATCAGCCGGGGAAGGAAAACCGGCGGGAATTTTTGACCCAAACATTGGTAATTCAACCCAAGTAGGTAGCTGACTCAGCGCCAAAATCGGCAGAACGATATTATCTGAAGTTTGATATTCACTCGGATGTCGATTAACAGGCTGTTGATGCCTTAAGGAAAGAGAATTGCTTTTCATGGAGTCATTGGATTGCTTGATCGGGTGAAAATAGTACACCAAAAATACCAAATGTTCTCTATATGTTCTCTATGTATTCTCTTTATGGGGTGGCGCTAAAATCTACAAGCTGGATTACTGTATTAAGCTGCCATTAAGTCAGCAGCGCGCAGTCTATAGCCAACTTCTCTTGATAACAGATATCAAGGGAACAGGGGCTTACGAGTTGATTGACTTACTTCTTATTTGGAGAGCAGACAGTGAAAAAAATAGTGTTGTTGATGGCGTTAATGACAGGAGTGCTGATCTTTTCAGGCATAGCCTCAGCAGACGACGATGATTATTATGATGACGATGAAGGCTATGGTTACGCGCAACCCAGAGGCGGCTATTATGTTAAACAGGATGAATATTACCCGCAACCGCAAGCGCAGTATTATGCGCCGCCACAAACAGTTTATTATCAACAGCCGCAGCCAAACTACTACCCGTCTCAACCACAAGCCTATGGCTACTATGATCAGCGTTCTACTCAAGGTTTAATTGGTGGCGTCGTGGGTAGTGTCATCGGCTATGAAATTGGCAACGGCAATCCAATGGGGGCCGGTCTAGGCGCAGCCGTGGGCGCTCTGATGGGTAGCAGCTGGTAATAAAGCTAAGAGTCACACGCCGCGTAAAATAGAAAACGGTTTATGCAATGGGCCTTATCGAGCGACAGCTTGCATAGCCACTGCATCCCCAAAACTCATTACCTTGATTGCTTCCACTGCGCACTGTTCTTAAGATCATCGGTTTGCCACATTTCTGACAAACATTCTCTTTGACTTGCTGTTTTTGCTCGACAATAGCATTGACGTGCTGCACATGATCTCGATGTGTTTTCAATGAGGGTTTTAGACGGCCAGATTGAATCTTTTGACACACTTTCATTACGTCACTATCGCTGAGTCAGGCTGGGTTATCTTTTTGGTATGCCGGATATAATCTCCGGCATACACCACATTGTCAGGCATAGTCGTTTTGAACGTGCGATCACCAATAAAAACCACCAACGAAAACACTGTGTCTGGCTCTTGTCCTAATACTGATTGGAGCGTTTGCGTGTGTTTATAATTTTGAAACTTAGTGGTATGCCGATAAATCTTTTGAGTCCAATTTTTTGTTGAGGACTTCTGAAGATCCATCCTTTCATATTCTTGGTTTCAATAACAAATACGCCACAGCGGCATAAATATCTACACAACTTTTTTACAATTTAGAATCAATGAGTTGTAAAACCATTTTACTACCTCCTGCATCCTTGCAGTCGTCATCCCATTAACCTTCTCTCTATGGAGAAGGGATTGTATGAAATCTTATTGGGATTGGTATTAGTGCCACTCCGGTATGGATTTAAATTATGGATAATCTCTTGCCAATCGAAAGCCAAGGTCATTGGTGCGACTGCTGGGCAATCCGCTGTAGCGTGCGGCTGAGCGGCTGGTGACAGGTTTTGCTACCCAGCTGCCGCCGCGGTATGCCCGATATTGGCCGGATTCCGGGCCGCTTGGATCCTCGCCGGGGCTACTACTGTAATAGGTTGGGCTGTACCAATCCTGTACCCATTCCCAGACATTGCCATGCATGTCATAGAGTCCCCAGGCATTCGCCGGTTTTTGCGCAACGTCGTGAGAACTGCCGCCGTAACCTTCGTCGCCAAACCAGGCATATTTTGCTAAGTCTTTAGGATCGTCACCAAATGAGAACATTTTGGTACTGCCCGCTCTGGCGGCATATTCCCATTCCGCTTCAGTGGGTAGGCGAAAATGATTGCCGCCTTCTTTGTTATTTAACTGTGTAATAAAAGTCTGTACGTCCTCCCAGCTGACTTTTTCCACCGGCTTGGACTGGCCTTTTGATTTGCTGGGATTATTGCCCATGATGCTTTCCCATTGTTTTTGAGTGACTTCTGTCTCGCCCAGATAATAGGGCTTTTTAATGCAGACATGATGTCTAGGTAGTTCGGCATCGGTGCTGCCTTTAAGATCTTTATCACGACCCATGTCAAAACAGCCGGGCTCAATTTTGACAAAACTAATCCCCGCAAAACTCTTATGATCCAATGCCTGTGCAGAGGCGCACATTAGCAATCCACTCAAAGTAAGTCCCAGTGCGACAAACGGCCTTGCTGATTTGTAATCAATCTTGTTTTTCATAACGGTTCGTTAGTGGCTAGGTTAGGCGTTGATATCTTACTCTCAAATAAAAAGGTTTCGTCTAACTAACAACGCTGTCAGTGCTGCCTGAATAAGATCGATGAATCGATTGTGATAATATTGTCACAACTAACCTATTTGTTCAGTCAGCGAGGAATCATGAGTACACCGGCAGCGCTTTTTCAATCATCACTTACTTCCTTAAAACTGCGTGCTCGCGGCAAAGTGCGCGATATATACGATATTGATGATCAACACATGCTGATTGTCACCACCGATCGCCTGTCTGCGTTTGATGTGATTTTGCCCGATCCGATTCCCGGTAAAGGTCGGGTATTAACCGCCGTATCGAACTTCTGGTTTAGTAAGCTAAGCCATATTCTGCCCAATCATTTGTCTGATCTTACTTTAGAGCAAGTGTTGCCTGATGCCACTGAACGCGCGCAGGTTGAAGGCCGGGCGATTGTGGTGAAATTGCTCAAGCCTCTGCCGGTTGAAGCCATTGTGCGTGGCTATTTAATTGGTTCCGGCTGGAAGGATTATCAAAAATCAGGTGCTGTCTGCGGTATTAAATTGCCGGAAGGTTTGCAACAAGCCGAGCAATTGGCGGAGCCGATTTATACGCCGTCAACCAAAGCGGAAGTGGAGCAACATGATGAAAATGTCAGCTTTGAGAAAACGGTCGACTTGATGGGACTGGAATTAGCTGAACAAGTCCGCGATGCCAGTTTGAAGTTATACAAAGAAGCCGCGGCTTACGCCAAGGAGCGGGGCATTATCATTGCCGATACCAAGTTCGAATTCGGTATTGATGACAACGGTGTACTGCATTTAATTGATGAAGCATTAACTCCGGATTCATCACGCTTCTGGCCGGCGGATCAATACCAAGTGGGCATCAGTCCGCCTAGTTTTGACAAGCAATATGTCAGAGATTATCTGGAAACACTGGATTGGAACAAAACCGCACCTGGTCCACATCTTCCCGCTGAAGTGGCCGAGCATTGCGCGGCCAAATATCATGAAGCCGAAATCAGATTAACCCAAGCTGTTTAAGTATCTAAAACGTGTTGACTGCTGACAGAATTGACGCATTATCGTCAATTTTGGCAGCATTGATTTCTGGTTCTAGCCGCAAAGCCAAGTAATTCAATTGCTGGTTAAGTTGGCACCTCAATTGCTTTATTTATCATAACCAGTAACTATACTTGTCGGCGTATTTTTGATGGGTGGTCTTTGAAATAGCCAATATATTTTAAGAAATCAGTATTCAATTTATTCAAAAACATGGAAAACCAACCATTCATTTTAGTGGTGGAGGATGATGACTCCTGCGCTGAATTATTAAAATATGTTTTAAGCAGAGAGGGTTTTCAGGTGGAAATCGCCCCTGATGGTCTAGTTGCGCAAAAACGCATCAGTTTAATGACTAAGCAGCCGGATTTAGTTTTGCTGGGATTATTACTTCCCTTTGTCGATGGGTATCAATTAATTCAGCAGATTCGTCGCAAATCTCAGTGGCACGACACAGCGATCATTGTCTTAAGTGCGAACGGACAAGAAACAGATATCGTTCGTGCCTTCGAATTAGGCGCCTCAGATTATGTCACCAAGCCTTTTCAATTGGGTGAGTTAGTCGCCCGAGTTCGGAGGCTAATAAATAGCAGACAGCAGTATGCCTAAGGAATTGCAGATTAAATACTTCGACAGGCTCAGGATGAACGGTAACTTATTGATTTCGTTCGTGGTGAGCTTGTCGAACCATGAACGAAATCAATTTGTTCAGCGCTTCCATAAGTCATTTTGGATGGGATTATTGTTGTTGCTGGTTGTCAAACCTTTGTTTGCCGATGATTTGCAGGAGAAAATCGATACTGCCGTTCATTCCGGGCAGTTTGTTGATGCGGAATCATTACTGCGTCAGCAAGTTCTAAGTAATCCAGCAAACCGGGATGCTCATTTTCGATTGGCAAAAGTGCTGTCGTGGCAAAAGAAGTTTGCCGAAGCGGAGCGTGGCTACCAAATGTTGTTAGACCGTGAGCCTGCAAATGCAGATTATTTACTAGGCCTTGCCCAAGTGAGTGTTTGGAGTGGCAAGCCGCGAGTTGCTTTGCCGTTGATTGAAAGAGTGCAAGCTCTAGCTCCCGGCGATGCAGATGTTTGGCGCTTACATATTCAAGCATTGGCTGCGATTAACGATGATGTCTCATTAAAACAGGCGTTGCTTGTTCAGGAGCAAGCAGTCAAGCGATTTCCCGAGCTAAATTGGACTATCGTATCCAAAGCCAAGCCTGAAATTAAAACGGAAGCACCGCAACCTGCAATCGATGTGCGTGATCAACATTTTGAACATCTTAACCAAATTGAGGTTGGCGGCTCTTACGATCATCTGAGTAAAAACAAAGGCTATTGGCGTTCTGAATACATCAGCTATGAACATCGTTTTGCGCCGCAAACCCTGGTTTATGGCGCTTTTATGCAAACAGAGCGGTTTGGCTATAACGATGAGCAGTTTTTGTTGGGAGGATATTACCCATTATCTCAGCGTCTAACGCTTAATATTGAAGGCAATGTCAGCCCGTCTCCTCAAGTGTTAGCCAACAACAGTATTTTGGCGGCTCTGCAAGGCAGTCTCGGTCAAAATTGGGTGTTAACTGGCGGCTTTAGGCATAGTGAGTACGGCACTGGACCTATGCAGCAAGGGTTTGGGACAGTGGAGCATTATTTTTCTGACTTTCGCGCCGCTTACACGCTTAGAGCCACCGACTCGCTGGGTAAAATTCAGTTTGGACACCGTTTTGATTTTTCTTATTACTATCAAGATGCCAGTTTTATTACACTGACTTACAACATGGGCGCAGAAACTGGTGGTTTTCAGGGCGTGGTTTATGACACCCAGTATTTTGGCCTTCGCGGTCGACACTGGCTTAATCAAGACTGGGCGGTCACATGGGAACTGGGACATATTAAACAAGGCGATGCTTATAATCGCGAAGGAGTGAGTTTTGGAATTCGTCGCGCTTTCTGATTTCCGGGTGATTGTTGCCTTCTGGATAGGCGTTGTAACAACAATAATAACTGTCATTATGCTGTTGGAAGTGTTGAGCATGCGCTTAGCGCTCATGTTTCGTGAGAAAAGAAATCGTCGCCTCAAGCAAAGCGTTCTGCAATGGCTAATTCCATTCATTGCCGGAGAAAAACGAGAGCCTCCAAAAGTTGCACGCCGAGATTTATCCGCCTTTTTGTATCAATGGATACATTTTCAGGAAATTCTTCGCGGTGAAAGCAAGCAGCGGCTGAATGAAGCATTACGCAGCTGCGCACTGGAAGAGCAAATAATCAAGATGCTGCGCAAGGGCAGTTTTGAAGAAAAGTTAATTGCGGCAACAACTTTGGGTCACTTGGGAGAAAAGCAGGCATGGGAGCCGCTCCTTGTGCTGTTAAAAAAGCCATCGCCTTTAATGTCGATGACAGCCGCTCGCGCCTTGGTGTTGATTGATCCTGAAAATGCACAAGCTATTGTCTTACCTCTTATTATTAAACATCGTGACTGGATGCCGACGCGTTTAGCGTTGATGTTGAAACAGGCCAATCCGCTTTTTCAACAGGCGTTTTTGGCGCAATTAGATCAGGACGCCGTTGAGACGCAGCCATACCTATTGCGACTGATGCGCCTGCTTGATGTAGAGAATTCAAACACGCCAATACCGCTCGTAAAGAAATTACTGACAAGCAGCGATGATCCTGAATTGATTGCTTCCTCATTGCGCTTGGTGTGTCATCCATCGGAGTTGGCGTTGGTTCGAGGCAAGTTTGATAATAACCATTGGGCCGTGCAGGTACAAATTGCGGCTATATTGGGCAAACTCGGCAAGCCGCAAGATGCGCACTATCTGGTTTCCCTGCTCAATTCCGAGCATTGGTGGGTGCGGTATCGTGCGGCAAAGGCTTTAGTCAAATTGCCGTTTATTAATAGCCATGCCCTCAAAAAATTGATTGCCAGCCGGACCGATTTGTTTGCCCGTGATATCTTGCTGCAAATCAACGCGGAAAAGGAACGTAGATGTTTGAATTAAATATTGACTGGCCGCAAGTTGTTACTTTCAGCGAATGGTTCTTCTTGGCGTATTTTGTTGTAATCAGCGGCTTTTATTTACTGCTGAATCTGGTTTCAATCTTTAATCTCAATCTCTACATGCCTAACAAGGTGTTGGAGGGCTTGCCGCAAATATATTCCGGCTTGGAACCCCCTGTCAGCATTTTGGTTCCCGCATATAACGAACAAACCTCCATCGTTGCCTCGATACAGTCGATGCTGCAGCTCAATTACCCAATGTTTGATGTGATTATTGTCAACGATGGATCAAAGGACGAGACACTTGCCGTTTTAATCAAAACGTTTGGCTTACTGCCCTTTCCGGAAGCCTATCAAGAACGTCTGAAATCCAAGCCGGTGCGCGGTATTTATCGTTCAACCTTGCACCCAAACTTGCGGGTAATTGATAAGGAAAACGGCGGCAAGGCGGATGCCTTGAATGCCGCTATCAATGCCTCTCACTACCCTTTATTTTGCTGCGTTGATGCGGATTCTCTTTTGCAGCGCAACAGTCTTCAAGGCATTACTTACCCGTTTATGGAAGATCATCGAGTCATAGCGGTTGGGGGAACGGTACGCGTAGCGAATGGTTGCACCATCGTCGACGGGTTTTTGAAAAAGGTTGGCCTACCAACTCACTTGATGGCTTTATTTCAGGTCATTGAGTATCTGCGCGCCTTTCTATTCGGACGCTTAGGCTGGTCTGTGCTGGGTGGGTTGTTGATAATTTCCGGTACTTTTGGCGTATTCAGAAAGGAAACTGTTATCGATGTCGGGGGATTTCGCACTGATACTGTTGGCGAAGATATGGAACTGGTCGTGAGAATGCATCGCATACTGCGCAAAAATAAAAAACCCTACCGCATGGTGTTTCTCCCTGATCCGGTGTCATGGACGGAAGTGCCTGAAGATTTTAAGACTTTAAAGAATCAGAGAATGCGTTGGCAACGGGGCTTGTGCGAGAGTTTGTTTGGCAATATGGGCTTGATGTTTAGTCACAATGGCGGAGTTGCCGGCTGGTTGGCATTTCCCTTCATGCTGGTCTTTGAGTGTTTCGGCCCATTGATTGAGATTGTTGGCTATATCCTGATGTTCATTTTTTATTGGTTTGGTTTTATTTCCTGGCCGGTGTTTCTGATTTTTATGTTTGCCGCGATCGGAATGGGCATGTTGCTCTCCTTATCCAGTTTGCTGCTTGAAGAAATGTCATTTCATATCTACAACCGTCCTGGGCAGATATTCGGATTGTTGTTCGCGGCAATTCTGGAAAACTTCGGCTTTAGGCAACTCAACTCTTTTTGGCGTCTCATTGGGCTTTTTAGCTGGATATTCGGCAAAAAGGATGGCTGGGGCGAGATGAAAAGAAAAAAAACACATCAAAAACCTGCGGTTGTGTCGGAATGAATCAAGCAGATTTACTGCAATCTGTCGCCAAAGGATTTGGAAAGTACAAAGTTATGAATGTGCATGTTTGGTTTTGTATTATTGGGACACTCAGCTGCGTTTCTTGTCAAAGTCAGGGCGCCTGGTTGTCAATGTGTAACGATTTCCCTGTTTCTGCAGTCAATGTAAGTGATGAGCGTTATTTAGCGCACATTTTAACTTCCGAAGAGAAAGCGACTATCTTGCAACTTGATGCTAATCGACCAGAAAATGCAATGTGTGAGTCATTTGAATTACCTTTGCTTGGCAATGACGTGCTTTGGGCTGGATTTGTAAAAGCAGAAATAACGAATGACAAGCAAATCGCGCTGCAAGGCAGGGAAATCAATGGTCATTTTTTGGTCAGTGAAATTATCCCACCCGAAACACCAAGTGCGGTAGCTACGATAGCTATCTCCAAATACAAGCCCATGGCTAAGGCGCGGACAGCTCCGATAACAAGGGCATCTTGGTTTTGGTCGCCTGCTTCCTGGCTGCAAAACCCCCAAAATATTTTCGATGCCCAGAGTACTCTTTCTCTAACGCGTATTTATATCACCATACCGGTTAAGGACGGGCGAGTTGAACATCCAGAACAATTAAAGGAATTTATTCGCTTGGCCCACCAACGTAAATTGCAAGTGTGGGCAGTATTAGGGGATCCCAATGCGGTACTCGATCAAGAGCGTATGCGTTTTGCCGCATTGGCGGGGGCTTACCAGGCGTTCAATACGGCGGATGGTCAGCAGAAAATTGACGGCATACAGCTTGATATAGAACCGTATTTATTACCGGGTTACTCATTGAACCCTTCAACCTGGTTACAAAAACAGGCTAAAACCGTCGTTGCAACGCATCAGATGGCCCCATCATTAGCCGTCGACATGGTGCTCCCGTTTTGGTTCGATCCATTGCGAGGTGATGGTGCAGCATTACTGGCTGAAGTTGAACCAAGCATTGCCAGTATTACTGTAATGAATTACCGCACCGACCCAGAACAGATCACTGAATTTTCAGAAAAGTTTTTTAACTGGGGCGAGGCGCGAGGCAAGGACGTATATATTGCACTGGAGTCACTGAATGTGCAGGTAGAAGACCGACGCGTTTATAGACAAGCTGAAAGTGGCGAGCTTTGGCGCTTTGATTTTAAGGAAAAGCCGGTTTTGCTTTTGTTCAAACAGCCCATGCAGAATTTGTCCGGCGATAAAGCATTTCGGCTCTTATATACCCGGCCTATTGATGGCTCCAACACCAGTTTTTTTCGCCAGCCTGACGAGCTGACAAAATTGTTACCCATTCTGGAAAAGCAATTTGCTGCATGGTCTTCGTTTGCAGGTATGTCTTTGCATGGTTTTGAGAAACCGTAGCTAAAAATTATTTTCCCCGTTTGGTTTTTAGCGTCTTAGATGCATCTTGAAGACGCTGCAAGGTGTCTTTTGCTTCAACATGTTGCGGATCAATCGCTAAAACCTGTTTGAAAAAATCAGTCGCTTCTTGAAGACGCCCCTGCCGGTAACGTATCAGCCCCATGCCGTGCAAGGCTTCTGCATTGGACGATTCATGTTGGATTGCCCGAGTGAAATGTATTTCGGCAGAGCCCAGATAATTTTCACGAATATCGCAATAACCTAATCCAACCTGCGGATCTGTGGCATCCGGCATTGATAAGGCGGCCTCTTCGAAGGCTTTACGCGCAGTTGTGTTATTGCCCAGTCTAAATTCAACCCAACCGCCCAGTAACCTGGCAGCAGGTGACGGTTCTTGCATAGAGGCTAATTGTTGCTTTGCTTTTGAATAGTTGCCTTCTCGGTAATATTTTTCAGCCGCATCCAATTCCAACGCTTGCTGGCTTCTTTCGCCTTTTTGGACAGTGTAACGGGCAACCGTTAACTGCTTGCCTTCAAGAATATTCCTTACGGCTGCCACACGATGAATGCCGAGATAACAATGCAGATAGATTTTACCTTTTGTAACTAAAATCGCATCGGCTGCTGCATTGGCGTTGGTATTGTAATAATCACCGAGTTTCTGTCCCAGAATGCTAGCCATTGGAAAACTTAGCAATCGAATCTTATATTGTTTTGCTAGCGCTGCCTCTTGATTAAGCAATTGTTTTTCATAAGGTAAGGCAGGATCAAGCAAGCTGACTATGGTTTCGATTCCGTTTGCTTGTAAGCGTTGGAAGTCTTTTTCAACCGGATACGGCCCGACGATAATATCGGCAGAGGCATCTGATATCTCGCCACGAAAAATGCGAGTAAATGGATTGTCGGGGGTTATTAGAACACCATAGGCGATTGCAAAACCAAATACCCCCCAAGCAAAAAGTTTTAAAAATATGCGTAAGTATTTTGGCATTTCGATTTAGCTATGAAGATAGAGATTAATAATACAATTTGTAACTACTTAATGCGACAGCTAACCCTTTCTCTCTCAGCACCCAAAAGGCATATTAGAGAAGGGTGGGAGCGTATGTTAAATAAGCATTTTTGCGGAGCTCGTTAGGCTATTTAACCTTGGGCGTACACAGATATCAATTCTGTCCTACATGAAACTTGATCTCAAATCGCATGATGACATTCCTCAAATTCTGCGTGGCATACAACACATTATCACCGAAGTTTCGCTGAGTAACTGAGAGATTGCCATCCTGAAAGAAGTGAACCCCGATCGAGCTAACGGAAAAGGCAACGCCAGTCGTCAATCCGGGCATTTCCTCGCATTGCATGGAACGAGAAAAAGATAAATTGCTAAGCCAGACAAACGGGGATCGGCGCTTTGTAGTAAATTCGGTTACAATTTTATCTTGCAACTGTGATTTTCCACTAGGATCCAATCGTATATGACTTCCATATCTATCGGCTCAATCAGCCGCCATTCTCTTGTCTACCTTGTTGGCTAAATACAAGTGATGCAAGCCTTCACCTCAAACCATGAACCTTCCGATAACGCCTTGTTTTGGAACGAATCTCTTGCCGAAGATTTACGGATCTTTCTGACGGGACGGGTGAAATGCGCTGAAACTGCTGCTGACTTAACGCATGAAACCTACTTGCGTCTTTATCAGGCCGTCAAAGAAAATCCACCCGACAATGCTCGCGCCCTGGCTTTTCATATTGCGGTTCAATTGGCGATTGATTACCACCGAAAAACCGTTGTCAGAGAGCGTCATCATGCTGATGTGGATTTTGATAGCTGCGTGGAAACCATTTCAAGCACTTCTGCCGGACCCGAGCAAACCTTGATGGCTCGTCAACGTTTGGGAGCATTACAGATCGCGCTGGCCGAGTTGCCTGTGGATTGTCGAACTGCCTTCCTGCTTCATGGTGTTGATGGCTTGTCCTATTCAGAAATAGCAATTCGCATGGACATTTCAAAATCCATGGTAGGCAAGCATCTGGCAAGAGCAATGAGCCATTGCGCAAAAAGGCTCGAGCAATGAATATCCATTATGAAATTGTTGGTAGTCAACTTGGTGTTTGGAACGGCTTATTGGGTATGGTCTACAACAACTGCGGAATCGGGTAATGTCAATTTCATCGAAAGAGGTCTCTGGCGACGCTATCAGGCAACAAGCTTTTGACTGGCTGACTCGGTTGCGAGCCGATGATCTTGATGAGACGGATATGGTTACCTTTGCGAGTTGGTTAGCGCAAGGTCATGCTCACTCCCAAGCATTTGCTGAAGCAGAAAGGCTATTTGCGGACATGGTGACGGCAGCGAAAAGTCCGGTGTTTGACATTGTTACTCCAGATGCAACCAAACTAAATGCAATGCCTATACCTTTCCAAAGAAACCACTATCCAGTTCCCGCAGGTCGACGCGTTATTAATTGGGTAGTGCCTGGGCTGGCCATGGCTGCAGTATGGCTGTTCGCGGTTTTGCTGGTATTGCCATCGCAATCGAGTTTGCTGGATACTTATTTAAGTGATTACCACACTAACACCGGCGAATTGCGAGAAATCCAGTTAGCCGATGGTAGCAAGATACTTTTGAACACCAACAGTGCAGTTTCAATTGATTTTCATGCTTCGGTACGACGGCTGACTTTACATCAGGGGCAGGTGCGTTTTACCGTTGCCAAAGACGAACAGCGTCCATTTGAAGTGTATTCCGGCGATGTAATCATTCGTGCGCTGGGCACTGTTTTTGAAGTGTACAAGCAAGTCGATGATGTCAGTATCACTGTCCAGGAGCATGCAGTCGCTGCGAAATTGCGGCCGGAAGCATCGAATGTCAAGCAATCAACCAGCATAAATGTTCAACAAGGGCAGCAACTGTACTATCAAGGAGATGGCACTTTACCGATGCCAAACGTTGTTGAGTTGAATCAAGCCAGTGCTTGGCAACATCATCAGCTGTTGATTAATGATCGCCCACTGGAAGAGCTGCTCGAAGAGCTTGGTCGATATCGTGTCGGCCGCATATTCTTGGCTGATGAAGGCCTCAAAAAATTGCCTGTCACCGGCGTATTTTCTCTCAACCATCCGGACGAAGTACTTGCGTCAGTGACAAAAGTGTTAGGCCTGAAAGAGACACGCCTGGGGCCCTGGTGGGTGCTTTTACATCGATGATTGAAATCTGCCCTGCATTTCCGCGGCATTGTATTATTAAATAACTATTCAGCTTAAATTGACTTGTGGGAGCGAGGCCTACTTCGCGACTGAAGTCTGCTTATTTACCTCATTGTCTGATGAGAAAAGCTCATGGCCGTTTGTAAATCCAGCGCTATTCTGAACGTGTTGAATATTTCTATTTTTCTTAAAACCCCTTACCTCTAAAAATTTTTTAATTATTTAGGTGTTCGATTTTCGTTGTCAAACGGCTTACTAATTAAGTGAGCGTTTTTTTCAAAGCGCAGGAAATACCTTGCAGAAATATAACGGTCTTAACCGCTTACAAAATACTGACTACATTACTGAACATCAAACAGCCAGTGCCAATGGTAACTGGATTGGCAACAAGATAAGAGTCGAAGTATGGGTGCTGATGACAACAACAATTATGGGGGGAGGCGTCATGACTGAACAAGCGTTCGCGTCTGCGAAAACGCACCAATACCATATTGCCGCCCAGTCATTAAATAATGCATTGATCCGGTTTGCCGCCGATTCAGCGCTTGAACTTCTGCTCAATGCCGACATGGTAAGAGGCCTAAAGGCCAGGGCGTTAGAGGGTGAGCTTACACCGGAACAAGCGCTGACTCAGTTACTTCAAGACAGTGGATTGAACTACCGTTTTGTTAATGAACGCACGGTAACACTAACTCCAAAGCTTGAAATTCAAGGGGCGGGTGAAAAAATTAAACCGTCATTACCGGAAAAATCGGCAGTAGCAAGACCAAACCCTATACCAAAACAGCCGCCGCTAACCTTGCAAACCATGACGGTGACCGCTGTGGTAGATGAAAACTCGACGTCATATCAGGTTCGCAATAGTCTTTCGGCAACAAAAACAGATACACCCATCAAGGAAATTCCACAGTCCGTCCAGGTAGTTTCGGGGCCATTGATGGCAGATCAACAAAACATTACCGTTAGTGAAAGTTTGCAAAATGTCAGTGGGGTTATTACACGCAATATTTTGTATGCGCCAGTGATAGAGGGCACCATTATTCGGGGGTTTGCATCTGAGCAATTACTGGACGGCTTTACCCAGTATTACAATCCCGGCGATCGGGAGAGTACGGTCAATATTAATCGTGTTGAAGTGCTAAAGGGCTCGAATGCGGTACTGTACAGTGGCGGCTCCGGCTCACCGGTTGGCGGCGTGGTTAATGTGGTATCCAAGCTTCCTCACCACAAGGCATCCGGCGAAATCGGCATGAGAATCGGCAGTTATGATTTCTATCAGCCTTATGCAGATTTTAATCAGCCGCTAACCAACAACTTGCTGTTTCGACTCAACGGTGAATTTACCGATTCCGGCAGTCATGTGGATGTTGTCGAAACTAGGCGCTACAACATTAATCCCACGTTGATGCTTACCGACAATGACAGGACAACCTTGACCCTTCAGGGTAAAGTTTCCAGATGGCAACAACCGGATTATCAGGGATTGCCTGCCACGGGCACCGTTGCGGGTAAGTTCAGGGTTGATCGAAAAAGCTTTATTGGCCCCACCGATATGCCGAATAGTTTTTCGAATACTGATGCGGTATGGGGAACGTTGGATCATAGTCTGAACGGTGTGTGGTCTTTCAACGTCAAAGCACGGTATTCAGAGTCTGAATTCGATCAAAAGGTGCAGTCCTTGTTTGGTGCCGATGGTTTTCAAGCTGATCAGCCTGCCATTTCGCCCTCAACCTGGGCACTTGTTAACGCTGAACTTTTCCAACATCAACATGAGCTCAGCTTTATGGGCAATGCCGTCGCCAAGTTCAATGTCGGCCATACCAAGAACACTGTGCTCTTCGGTGCCGATCATAGCGAGCTTAATGATAAAGGTTTTATCGATGGCGATCTTGGCCCAGCCGGTTTTGGTATTGGCAGTGTGAATTTAGGCAGTCCGATATTTCCTTTCGGCTATTCAAAGCCGGGCTTGGGCATAAATAATCAACTCATTAATAACAAGACTTACGGCGGTTATGTTCAGCTGCAAAGCACTGTTTATGAACGATTTCATCTGCTATCGAGCTTAAGGCTTGGTAATGTCAGCCTGGATTTTAAAAATACAGTGTCAGGTGTTAATGAGCAAACGGACGAACTGAAACTGTTGCCGCGCATTGGTGGTGTTTTCGATTTGACTGACGAGATATCGCTATTTGCTGCCTACAGCGAAGGCATGCGCGGACAGCCTTTCCTCAATTTTGTCGGCGCACCAAGAGCCGCCCTATCTAAGCACCTAGAGACAGGCCTAAAGTTTGACATCGCACAGCAACTCAGCGGTCAACTGGCAATTTATCAGATTGATCGCAGCAATGTCGGGGTGACCGATACCAGTGATGCGCAACTTCGCTCGATTGCCGCCGGACAACAACGGTCACAAGGACTTGAGTTGGATATGCTCTGGCAGCCCATTGATGCGGTGAGTATTTTAGGTAATTACGCGCATACCCAAGCCAAATTCACCGACAGCCGTGCCGGAGTGCCTGACGGCAACAGCTTGGGACAAGTGCCTGAGAATTCCGGTCGTGTTTGGGCGAATTATCGCTTCCAGCAAACCGAACTCAAGGGTGTGAGCATGGGTGCTGGGGTTTATTTGCAGTCCGGGGCCTTTTTGGCAAATAACAATCATTTCAAGAGTGATGGCTACCACAGTTTTGATGCCGCGATCACCTATGAAACCAGGCGCTTCCAACTGGCAACCACAGTTAAAAATCTCACGGACTCGGAATTTTTCCAGGCCTACGATTATTTTGACGGCCGCGTCGCGCCAGCAGCAGGCCCATCGGTGTATGTGTCAGGGTCAATAAGGTATTGAGGCCTGGCCTGTAGGATGGGATGGGTTTCGCTTTCGCTCTACCCATCCTACGAAGTGAATCGGAAAACCCAGGATTTTTCACTCAAGGATTAGAGTGATGTCGAATGGATTTGACAACCCCGCCACCTCCGCCGCAAGACGGATTCGGAAAGCCACAGGTCTTGGCGCAGTCAAGATAGCTGGGTTGCCTTCAAGTTTGCAGGTTTGATAACCGCTATGCGGCGTCCCTTAAAGCGTTTTATTACCGAAACGATTTGAGGCTTGTGCTTTGGAGCTTAACTTTATCCATAATCAACCGAGGAAAAAAAATGTTCTATCTGAAAAACAATAGCTTTAAATTGGCGACAGCGGGTGTCATGGCATTTGCATTAACTGGCTTACTGGCACCTGCCACAGCCAGTGCGGCACTGGTGACCGGTAATGCGACTATCACCATCAACAACAGCGTTTTTGCTTCATCTTCTGTCAATGTGGCTGCTGGCTATCCCAACGGCTGGATCGTCACCAAACATTGGGGTGCCAGTGATAATTTAACAGGTATCACTGCAGCAACTACTGGCGGCACCACACTGGCCACTACCGGCAACACAGCCATGTCTTTTCCGGTCAACACCAACACCACAACAAACAATTATCCTGGTTCAGGTACCTATGGCAGAACTGAACAAGCGACCACAATGGATGCCAGCAATACATCAGCAGGTCAAATTGGTTTGAGTGGTGCATGGCTGCTCACCAGTCCGGGTGGAAGCGGTGTGTTAGCACCTTACGATTTTAAAGTGCAAAAAACTGCAGGCACCTGGAATATTGCCACCTTTGACAATGCGTTTGGTTCTCAAAACTTCTTGAAGTTAACCAATGTTGCTGAGTCTCTTAATGGCAGCGGACAACTTTTGCTGAGCGGCGATCTGGTCTGGACGGGTCTATGGGCTGGTTTGACCGGTGCAAATACATCTACAGTGGTTGGCACTTTTAACCTGGCACCTGCTGCTGTGCCTGTACCTGCTGCAGTCTGGATGTTCGGTTCAGGATTGCTTGGACTTTTAGGTGCCGCACGCAGAAAGTCTGTGATTGCAGCTTAATAAGTATTGATAGCATGAAAATGTAGGGTACGTGAGTGCCCTACAGTTCCTTATGCGAACTTGTCACCCTGTCAACCTGGGGACTTTATGAAACTAATAAACAATATTCGACGTTTTTTGGCCACTACAGCTCTCACTATATGCGCTGCGCTGGTGAGCTCTAACTCTAATGCGACGCTTTTAAATGCCCCCACCAGCGGCACCTTTACGATGAACCTTGATCGGCTTGCTCTGGCGCCTTATTCAGGCTATTTCCTATCGAAATTTTGGGAAGCTGCCGCCTCCGATTTCACAAACCCGGCAAATACCGGGGATTATTTCAATAGTCAAATCACCACAACTGAAATTCCAGCAATCAATCAAGTATTCACTCTGGCAGCTATTGGCAGTAATCCTGCCAATCAGGCCGTTCAACGCGCTGTCAAGGCAACATCCGCAAATTTCACTATCGACTCCAACACTCTGGTCGGTGTCGATAGTGTGATCGGCGACTACGGTCTGCGTGTGGCAGGCGCACAAATCGGCATGACCGGCGTTCAAGGTTTTTATGCACCTTACTGGCTGACCAACTGCTGTGGTCTCGGTGGCGGCTTGGTGAATGGGGACTTTTCAGTGGTTTACGATACCGCCCGTCAAACTGATGGCCGGAGTGGCTGGTATTTGGCCAATAACATGTATTTCACCATGGCAACTTACGACTTTAGTAATTTAAGCATTGCGTTTACTGATGCCGACAATTGGCGTTTGAGCGGCGATTTACTGATGTCTCCTGAAAACGGCAGCATGTTGAAAGGCGCAATCCTGAATGATGTCGGGGATTTTTGCCTGGGTTCCGGGTCATTTACCGGTTGCGGGCAAGTGTCAACAGTGCCCTTACCTACCAGTGCCTGGTTATTTATCAGTAGCTTACTTGGCTTTGTCGGCTTCTCAAGCCGAAAGCGGTAGTACTTCCACTTCCAACTCTAAGAGACAACATCATGATCACTAATAAAAACCTAATTGTACGCACCATGTCTTGCCTGGGTAGCACGGTTATTTTCAGTATGTTGTTGGTATCGACGACACAAGCAGCAACCGTCAGTGGTGGCGCGCTTACCCTGAATCTAAACCGGGTTGCGTTAATCGACGGTACGCTTCTGGACAACACACCCGCGCCCTCGATTTATCTGGAAGAGTTTTGGGACGCCTCGGCCGCATCAAAAACATTTCTACAACTTAGGGACGAAAATACTCCCGTCAATCTGACAGATTACGCGGCGAATGAAGTTTCTGCCGAAGGCCTTCAATTTGCAGTCAATGGCGCAAGCATTCCGGCCAATCCGGGGGGGCGTCAAAATAGAAACACTACATTCGACTTTGATCCTAACAATTTATTTGGGACGGCCACTGGCAGTATCGGACTTGGCGGAGTGATGCGCTTTCGGGTCGATGTGAATCCACCCAACAACAGGGTTTTACTTGGCGATATGACACTGGAATACGATCCGGCCTCTGAAGGTGCTTCGGCGGGTCGCTCCGGTTGGATCATCACCAACCACATCGGCTTTGATGCGGGTGGTTTTGAATTATTCGATGTAACAACGCTGTTGGTAGGTAATAGTCTGACCATCAACGGAAATCTGGGTTTCGGCTGGGGCTTCGATCATCTTGGCGCAGACGCAGCACGTCTGAATGATACCCGAATCGGCACTTTCAGTTTTCACACCACGGTGGTACCTGTACCTGCGGCGGCATGGCTGTTTATTAGCGGCTTGAGCGGACTGCTTCTCAGCTGCCGTCATAAAAGGAAAATTGCCTTATGAAACAATCCCTGCATATTTCAAAAATCCATCAACGACCAATAAGCGTTAGTCAAAAAGGCCTGTTTTTGGCCTCTCTTGCAATCGCAAGTGTCGCGCAGGCAGGCCCTTCCCCGGTTGTCAGCTTCGGTGCTTACAACAGTCATCAAGTTAATGTCGACGTATTTGGACAGAACATTCCTGGTGACCGGGGCAATGAGCCCACGATAGCCCTCAACCCACTCAATCCGGCCAATATTGTTATCGGCTGGCGCATGTT
>JABFRC010000244.1 GCA_013141375.1 Methylococcaceae bacterium
GCCCAGGAATGACTGCTTAATCCATCGAACCCAATCCGCAATGGAAAACGCCCCATGTAGGTCCAGCCGATATGGCCGTCTCTGTCGGCGAGCACCACATTTTGCGGAGGAGCGCCGGTGTTGTTCGTCACCGTGATGGCTTGTGAGGTAGTTTTCACGCTATCCATATCCAGCAAACCCAGATCCACCGCATGGCGTTCTAACGCGGTCCATTTGATAACAACCGGTCGACCCAGCAAAGATTTATCGGAAACAGGCCCCCACACGGTGTCTTGCAAAGTTATTGCAATGTCGGGCGCATCTTTCACCTTAATCGTTTCAACGTGTTGGCCAAATTCGCGCCAGCCTTGTGAGGTGCGATAGGTGTTGGGATTTTCGGGATTAATATCCAAACTGATCAAATCTACCAAATCGGCGGTCACATTGGTAAAGCCCCAGGCCACATCATCGTTACCACCGACAATAATGCCCGGCACCCCAGGTAAGGTTACGCCAAAGATATGCCTGTCTTGATATTTTAATTCAGCGCGGTACCAAATATTCGGTACGCCCAAACCCAGGTGCATGTCGTTTGCCACAATTGCCCTGCCATCTACAGTTTTGCTGCCTGCCACCACCCAGTTATTAGAACCGGCGACAACATTTTCTGTGTCGACACGATTTTGAGCGAGATTCCCTTCCGTATCCGGCAATGCCGCTAACGACCGAGCCGGAATGGTTTGGCTAAAACGCCTCGAACCACTGCCGCCCACCAAAACGGTGGCATAGCTGTCGCTGTCTGGCGTTAAAAAGGTGAGCAAATCAGCGGGCAGTGCGTGTTCCATTACGCTGACCATACGTTCATCTTGTTCCTGGCCGTTCAAAGTTTGAAACATTCCTAAGACCACCAAAATGCTGTCCTCAGCCTTCCATGGTTCAGGGCGATGCTGCAAGGCCAGGAATTCCGGCGGAAGTATACGAGCTTGCTGGATATACGAATTGACGCCTTCGACATAAGCCTGCAATGCCAAGCGTTGCCCGGCTGGTAAATCAGCGACGATAGTTCTAGCGGTACGTAACAATTGATAACTGCGCTGCTTGCGATCCAACTGAGCTGCTGACTGGCCGAACAGTTCCGCCAATCGACCAGCACTTTTCCGACGCATCAATTCCATCTGAAATAAACGGTTCCATGCATGCAGATAACCTAAAAGTCGAAAGGCATCTTCTCTGCTCTCAGCCGCAATGGACGGGACACCCAAGGCATCGCTATGCACAGCGCCCTTCGTCACTAAACCGGGTAAAGTGATTGAACCATCCTCAGACGGTAATGACGCCATCATCAATCCCAGCGCGATGCCGGCGACCACTATTACCAGAAATAATATTGATAATGTCGCCGTTCGTATCATGCGCATGAGTTAGTTTGGAAATGTCATTAGATTGATGTGCAGAATTGCTTATTTTGGAAGCTGTACAAAGCCATCTTTATTCAGAGGGAAAAATGGATTAAAGCAAACTTCCCATAGAAAACCGTCGGGGTCAGCAAAGTAGCCTCTGAAACCACCCCAGGATGCTTTTGCTCCAGCGCGAATCAGGCTTCCTCCTGCAGCAACAGCTTCTTGCAATGTTGCGTCAACCTCGAGTTCGGAAGCTACGTTGTGTGCGAGAGAAAATCCCGGAAACCCTGATCCAACTGGTGAAACAGTGGCGTCGTCGGCCAAGGATTCTCGACCGAATAGAGCAAATGCAATGTTCCCGACCTGGAAGAAAGCGACGTTCTCCTGGCTGCCAGAAGATTCCTGCCATCCCAACGTTTTATAGAACTGACGGCTTCGGTCGAGATCACTTACCCCTAATGTGACAAAACTTATGGTCTGCTTCATAAAATCAACTCCTGCATGCTAGTGCCTTCTAAGCAGGTGAGGATGATATACAGAAAGTAATGCTTAAGAAGAATTTCTATTTAAAACAACTCACCTTATTCCGCCAACAAAGTAGCGATAGCTGACTTAGCATTACACTGTGCTATTGCTTCGGCTAACTGTAATTCAGCCAATTTATATTTGATACCCTCAGAACCTTTGAAGTCAAACACTTGATAATCTTTTTTGGCAAAGGTAACGATTTGGCATTTCTTAAATGGCTGATTTTGAAATGGCATTTCTGTAGCGTTCAAATTTAATGGTGCAGCCCCTTCCGAGCTGGGCGCATAAATCATAAATTCACCTTTCATCGCCAGCACAGCACGATATTGATTGGCTGTAGTCAAATACAAATCACCGACTGCAATCTCTTTTTCTTTTAATCTCATCTCGTTAAATTCCTCGGTTTACTTCTTTCCTAATTTAATTCAATACCTGTTTTTCGTCTGGAAATATTCGTATTGATAAATCTAAACGTATCGCAGGCTATGTAATACAAATCCCAATAAGTTTTTATTTTGAACCCTCAACCTGATATGTATTGACCTGTCAACATCGCAAAAACAATTTGAAAATCATCGAACAGTATGTCGGTAGTAGAACTGGCGGTTGATCAGTCTGATATGCGCGGGTTGGTTACCGCATGACAACCGATTCGTCGGTGAGCTGCCTAATTTCGATGATCATTCTTCTCACAAGAGCACAACAATCTTTATATCTGTCGTAGCTTCCAGATTGACGAATAGGCTCTAATATTTCATGACTTCTCTGCATCAGCACCAGTCTGCCAAATTGCCCACATTTACTGAACAACTCCCTTTGATCATCAAGCGCATTTTTAGACAAGTCAGCATAAAGGGCGGCTGCTTGTGATTTCAACCCCTCTTCAAGATTGTCTAGCTGCTTTAAAGAAACAAACTCCGCCGTCATAGTTACCCTACCGCCTTAAATGGCACCACTTGCGCCCCAGCTTTCAGCCCGTCCAAGTAATCAGCCCATGCTTGCATCATTTTCCGGCGTTCAGCTAAATGCGCCGTGCGATTATAGGCGCGTCCGTTGGGATCGCGTACCGCATGGGCTAATTGATGCTCGATAAAATCAGGCCGGAAGCCCAGCACTTCATCCAGAATCGTGCGGGCGAGTGCCCTAAAGCCGTGAACGCTGGCTTCATCCTTGCTGAAGCCCATGCGCCGCAAAGCCGCCAACAATGCCACATCCGACATGGGGCGGGAACCGTTCGGCGTTCTGGCCGATGGAAAGACATAGCGACCTTTTCCGGTGAGTGCATGTAGTTCTTTGAGCATTTCAACCGCTTGGTTTGCTAATGGCACAATATGCGCCGTATCAGTTTTGGTGACGGTGTAGCGCCATTCCGCCGCATCCAGATCAAAATGCTCCCATTCAGCTTGTCTTAACTCGCCAGGCCTAACGAAAAACATTGGTGCCAACTTCAACGCGCATTGCACCGTAAAAGTACCTTGATAATCATCAATCGCTCGCAATAATTCGGCCACCTGTTTTGGCTCGGTAATCGCTGCAAAGTGTCCACCCTTGACCGGTGGCAATGCGCCTTTTAAATCAGCGGAGATGTCACGCTCGGCGCGTCCGGTGGCTATTGCGTAACGAAAAATTTGCCCGCAATTCTGCAAAGCCCTGTGTGCTGTTTCCACTGCACCTCTTGCTTCAATCCGTCGAAGTGCCCCCAGCAACGTGGGGGCATCTATGGTGCGGATGGGGGCATTTCCCAGCCAAGGGAATATATCCCGCTCCAATCGACGAATTAAGCGATTGCTATGATTTTCCGCCCAGGTAGGGGAGTTTTTAGAAAACTCCCCTACCTGGGCGGAAAATCATAGCAATCGCTTAATTCGTCGATTGGAGCGGGAT
>JABFRC010000290.1 GCA_013141375.1 Methylococcaceae bacterium
ACCTGATTAGCTAGATGCTTCAGCCAAGTCCGAGTTATAGGCGTAGACTGACTGGAAGCTATAACCTACGAGGAGCCTGCCATGTCGATCAATCGCATTCAGTTTCAGCCAGGACTATCGATGCCTGACTTTCTCAAACACTTTGGTACCGAAGCACAATGTGAAGCTGCCCTGGAGAAAGCACGCTGGCCGCAAGGCTTTGTTTGCCATTGTTGTCGCGCATCCGGCGCTAGTGTGTTCATCGTTGGGTCACACAAAATGTTTCAGTGCCGGGCCTGTCGCCATCAAACCTCGCTGACTGCTGGCACGCTCTTCCAGAGCACCAAACTGCCGTTGACCACTTGGTTTTTAGCGATTTATCTCATCAGTCAGGCGAAAACCGGCTTATCAGCACTGGCATTGAAACGGTATTTAGGTGTCAGATACCCCACCGCTTGGTTGATTCAGCACAAACTGATGCAAACGATGTCCGAACGTGAAACAACCTATACCCTCACTGGTCACGTCCAAGTTGACGATGCTTATCTCGGCGGCGAACTGAGCGGTGGCAAGGCGGGACGGGGATCCGAAAACAAAGTGCCGTTTGTCGCCGCCGTGTCATTGGACGACAAGGGGCATCCTTTGCGTATCAAGTTAACGCCGGTCACTGGTTTTACCCTCAAGGCAATTTCAAGCTGGGCTAAATCTAATCTGGCACCCAATTGCTCGGTCAGTTCTGACGGTCTAGCTTGTTTCAACGCGGTAACACAGGCAGGTTGTCAACATCATCCCATTATCGCCGGTGGACGCAAACCTAAAGAACTTCCCGAGTTTCTTTGGATTAACACCATCTTGGGCAATCTCAAGACCAGTCTAGGCGGTTCGTATCATGCCTTTGATTTTACTAAATACGCCTCACGCTACTTGGCAGCGTTCGCCTATCGATTCAACCGCCGCTTCCAGCTCGACACACTGCCAACCAGGTTGCTGGTCGCGGCCGTTACCATTGGGCCTCGTCCGGCTAATTGGCTGCGGCTGGCTGAAGCATCTAGCTAATCAGGAAAGCCGATGTCTTGCCACGCAAGTGAATCCACAGTCGGGTGAACGGGACTTACCGATTCTTAAAACACTGACCCATGCCTTTAGTCAAAAGAAACCCACTTTCGCCATTGCGATGCATCCGCGTGGTGGCGGAGGAAATATTCACATTGGCGACGACGTGAGGCTGCTAAATTGAACAGCGGGACAACACTAAAATGCGAGAGTCGGCGATGCTTACCCCTATGCAGCCCGGCTACTTCCCGAAACCAAACGCCAAAGGCTAGCCAGAATCATCATGATTGAACCTATTGCACTTAAAGATTTTTTTATCAGTTTTTTTTCATCCGCTTTGATTATTTTGGCAGGTGCCAGTTACGCACTGCTGTATGCCTGGTCCAAAATAAAATCTAATTCCCGAATCAAATGGCTCGCTTATCTATGTTACGCCGTGCTGCTGGTCAGCGTAGCGGAATTGACCCGCGCGGCCAATTTTTCAGGACTCTGGCTGATGCTATCCGTAGTGATGGTGATCGGCTATTTTTTTGCCCCTATCGGTATTTGGCATTTATGTGACAAAACCCATACCGAGATAACAACGGAGGATAACCAATGAATGAAGAACCATTATGGGCTTCGGAGTCGTTCTGGAAAAAAGTCGCCATCTGGGTGACGGCCGGTTCGTTTCTGATTTTGGTGGTGCTGACCATGGACTCGTTAAGCCAGACCAGCGCCGGTGGCACACGCGTGCCGGCTTATGCCGTGATCAACAAAAAAATCGATTACCAGTATCAAGAAAAATTACATAAATCCATACCGGTGATAGGTGAAGATGAGTTTTTATTCGGTCAGGAATTTAGCGAAGACGAAGCTCGCCAGTTAGTCGATTTGGGCAAGAAGACGTCGCAAGCCAAAAACTGCATGAATTGTCACACCTTGCTGGGTAACGGCGCGTATTACGCCCCGGATTTAACCAAAGCCTGGCTGGATAAGGGCTGGATCAATACAGAACTGCGCGAAGACATGATGATGAAATTTTTGATGGACCCGGAAAAAAATGCCCGCACTTATGGCAGCAATCGCAAAATGCCCAATTTGGGAATTACCGAACCCGAAGCTAAAGGCCTAATTGCCTTTTTGAAGTGGATGTCCAGCATCGACACCAATGGCTTTCCTTATAACTTCAAAACCATCTATGCGGAGGAATAAGCATGAATGTTACCGAATTAGTCGAAAAAGCATCTACGCGGGTTAAGGACTTCAAGGCCTGGGTGGCATTGGACAGCACCAACTTAACCGATGGACAGCAACTGGCCGTTAAATATTTTATTGTGGCGGTTATTCTGTTTGTCGCCCAGATTCTGTTTGGTTTGTTGGCCGCAACCCAGTTTATCTGGCCCGGTTTTTTATTTGAGTTTCTGGATTTTAACGTCAACCGCATGGTGCACATTAATGCCATGGTGGTCTGGATGTTGTATGGATTTATCGGCAGTATCTATTGGTTATTGGAAGATGAAAGCCAAACTGAAATTGTCGGCCTTAAGCTTGGTAATCTGGCATTTTGGGTGCTGACCGCCGCGGTTACTGTGGTGGTGCTGGTCTATTTATTGATACAGATAGGGCCGGGTAAAGATTCCAGCCTATGGCTGATCAACGAAGGCCGCGAATACATCGAAGCCCCGCGTTGGGCGGATATTGGCATCGTGGTGGTAATGTTGATTTTTTTCTACAACGTTGTCGCCACCTTCAGCAAGGGTAAATGGTCGGGAATCGCCGGTGTGTTGACGTTGGATTTGGTGGCACTGGCGGGTTTATACGTAGCGGGCATGTTTTATATGACCAACATCACCCATGAGCAATACTGGTGGTGGTGGGTGATACACTTGTGGGTGGAAGCCACCTGGGAAGTATTGGTTGGCGTGATCATGGCCTGGTCATTGATGAAGCTGCTGGGCGTCAGACGCAAAATAGTGCAAACCTGGCTCTACATCGAAGTGGCGTTGATGTTCGGTTCCGGCATTTTAGGGCTGGGCCATCATTACTTCTGGATCGGTACGCCGGAATACTGGTTGACCGTAGGCGGCTTTTTCTCCGCCCTGGAGCCCATTCCGCTGGTGGCGATGGTGGTTCATGCAGTGTATGACTCGGGTACGCACGCCTTTAAAAACGGCAACCATCCGGCTTTGGCTTGGATTATCGCCCACGCCTTCGGTAACTTCTTCGGTGCCGGCGTCTGGGGCTTTATGCATACCTTGCCGCAAATCAATCTATATACCCATGGCACGCAATGGTCGGCCTCGCATGGGCATCTGGCGTTTTTTGGCGCCTACGCCACTATCAATATCGCCTTCTTTTATCTGGCTATACAACATTGGCGCGGTGGTGTCTGGATGGGCGAAGGCATCGCCAATGCCTGGCGCTGGAAATGGGCGTTGGGCCTGTTAAATGTCGGCGTGCTGGGCATGACCATCGCCATGTTGGTAGCGGGTTATGAGCAATCGTTTATCGAACGTGCGGTAGAAGGTTCTACTTGGGGCGGCTATTTTACGGCTCAAAACCACCCATCATTCCAAAGCGCCATGTCCTGGCGCTTGTTGTTCGGCCTGGTCACCGCGACGGGTCTAGGCTTGTTGGTATGGGATTTGTTAACTACCGGCAAGGGCGAAACCCGCAAAGCCAAGGTAATTGCACAACATTAAGTCTAGCTATTTGTTATCTAAAACCAGGTCTGGTTAATGCGTAACCAGACCTGGGATTAGGCTATGATATACCGGCACTGTCCGCCACCACCTATTCCGACCGGGTAAATTTCCCCACCAAAATCAATCTGCCGCGGGGAGCAATCCGCAAAACCCGGACACCTCGCCGAACAGCGGCCGTAATAATAAGCAATGCTGTCGGCAGAATCATGAAAAAGGGAGTTTTCTTCCAGACACCAAATTAGATGCCCGTTAGGCTAATGCTGTTCAGCCTATTTCAGGCGTTTAGAAAATGGGCACAATGCAAATGTCAGAAGACTGCACTAAACCGGCCATTTGGAGCACTGATTTTTTGCATTCTTCATAGACCGCTTTTGGCCGATACCCAGCATTCAAAATGTGGCTGGGTTTGTAGTGTAATCAATGGTGGATTTCATCGGGATACGCACCTATTTCCAGCCGCCATCACATTCATCCCAATAACGGCCTGTTGATTCTTCCTGGAGTGACAGGTCGGTTATTTCGCAATTGCGAAAATCAGCTATTTGATAAATCTCATCCAGAATTTCGTCGATTTGTTCTTTCAGATCGGCATCGTCGGCAAACTGAATCATAATCCGAGTTTCGATATCGTTCAGCTTCTGCCCTTGGTAATTTGTCAAAAGCATCCATGCGATTTTCTCTCGTACTGCTTTTTTGCCGCGAGTAAATTTGCTGCCGTTTTCAACATGAACCCAAAGAATGATTGCAACGGATTTGTTCGCTTCGACTTCTGGATCGGCGCATTGTGTGCTTACTGCCAGTGACGTATGCTTGATTGCGCTGCTTATCGTACTGCGACTGCATTTAATAGTTTTCTGTACAACGTTCCATGAACTACCGCTTGCCAGCAATCGGTTAATGGCATGGTAACGCTCTAAGTCAACCATGCGCCCACGGTATTTTCCGGCAGCTTGTGCTTTTTCAATACCTTGCTTTTGCCGTTCCCGGCGCTGTTCATAGTCACGCCTGGCAATAGCGGCCAACATATCCAAAAGCATGTCGTTGATGGCTCCAAACATACGCGCATCAAACTCGTTTTGTATCGGCGACAGATGTTGCCAAGTAGTTGGCACATTCACCGCTACAACACGAACCTCACGTTTTCGGATAATGCCTTTTAAATTTTCCCATTCGGTGCTGGCCAAGCGTGAAAGCCGATCAATGTCTTCCACAAGCAAAATATCGTTTGGTCGACTATCTGCCAATAGACGGAATAACTCCGGACGCTTTAAATGAGCGCCGGACTCGTTTTCAGCATAATAATTACAAATGACCACACCATGTTCCTGCGCAAAGCGATCAAGAGAACCGCGTGCACGTTGGGCGTCTTGCTCGTTGGTAGAGGCTCGAAGATAAGCGCGGATAAAATGAGTCATTGGTACTATTAAGGTTGTTTAACCGAACCGGTCTGATTAGAGTTATACTTTTAACTTATATAGTACCATTTACCACTAGTTCGATTAAGGGTTACCTTATTCGAACTAGAAAAGGGTATCGAACCGTGATAAACTAAACCATATAAACTAAGTCTATTCAGGTTGTCATCATGCAGACATATAATATTCATGACGCTAAAACCCAACTATCCCGTCTGGTAGAGCAAGCCGCCAAGGGTGAACCGTTTGTCATCGCCAAGGCTGGCAAGCCGATGGTTAAAGTGATGGCGCTTAATGCGCCGGAGCCTTCTCAAATCAAGCGGTTCGGTTTTATGGCTGGACAAATCCATGTACCGGATGATTTTGACCGGATGGGCGAAGAAGAAATCGTACAGCTATTTGGGGTCGATACAGAATTCGGAATATAAACCCCGTTAAGGATTTTGTATAGTGCGTAAAGGCCTAAATTTGCCTTGTTGTATAATTTTACTCTGATCCCAAATGTAATCACCCGTCAGGTTGATGTGTTCCCAGCCTAATGGGGACAAATATTGATACCAATCGGGATTAACCTGAACACCCTGTTTTTTTAGGGCTTCGACGGCTCGTTCCATATAAACCGTATTCCATAATATGATTGCTGCTGTCATTAGGGTTAATCCGCTGGCCCGGTAACGTTGTTGCTCGTAACTGCGATCCCGGATTTCGCCCAAACGATTAAAGAATACAGCCCTTGCCAAAGCGTTTCGGGCTTCGCCTTTGTTTAATCCTGCGGTAACGCGGCGGCGCAACTCAACACTTTGTAGCCATTCCAAAATAAAAAGTGACCGTTCAATCCGTCCGAGCTCACGTAACGCAACCGCTAAACCATTTTGTCGTGGATAACTGCTGAGTTTCCGTAATAGCAACGAAGCCGTGGCCGTTCCCTGCTGAATGGATACGGCTAAACGCAGAATGTCATCCCACTGTGTTTTAATACTATTGATCTTTAATTCCTCACTGATCATTGTTTGCAAGGCCGGGTAACTTTTTAGTTGTCCAGGTGGCCCAAACAACTTGGTTTCGCCCAAATCTTTAATTCTGGGTGCTAACTTGAAACCCAACAAGTGCATCATGCCAAAGACTTGATCGGTAAATCCCGCTGTGTCGGTGTAATGCTCCTCAATTCGTAAGTCTGACTCGTGATAAAGCAGGCCATCAAGCACATAGGTTGAATCACGCACACCCACATTGATAGCTCGTGTGTGGTAAGGAGCGTATTGATCGGAGAGGTGCGTGTAAAACTGCCGCCCTGGTTCTGCGCCGTACTTGGGGTTGATTTGCCCTTTACCTTGACTGACACCGCCCGTGCGAAATCGCTGGCCATCCGATGAAGAGGTTGTACCATCGCCCCAATTGACGGCAAAAGGATGTTTGAATTGGGCATTCGTCAACTCTGCCAAGGCTGTGGAATACGTTTCATCGCGGATATGCCAGGCTTGTAGCCAAGCCAATTTGGAATAGGTTGTTCCAGGGCATGATTCCGACATTTTGCTCAAGCCAAGATTAATGCCATCAGCCAAGATGGTTGTCAGCAGAAGATTTTTGTCTTTGGCAAGATCGCCATTCTTTAGATGAGTAAAATGCCGCGTGAAATTTGTCCATTGGTCAACTTCCAAGAGTAATTCGGTGATTTTGACATGGGGCAATAACGCGGTTGCCTGATCTATGAATTTTTGTGCGTTTTCCGGGATGACCGCATCAAGTGGCGTAATTTTCAGACCAGATTCTGTAATCAACGCATCAGGCAAGTCATCGGCAGCGGCCATCTGGTTAACTTTTATTAATTCGCTTTCCAATAAAGTCAGATGTTCATAAAGGTATTGGTTGCAATCTGTGGCCACCTTTAACGGTAATTCATTATTTTGTTTTAGTGTTGTATATTTTTCTGGCGTGATCAAATAGGTATTAAAATCTTTAAACTGGCGGGAACCTTGAACCCATGCATCACCGGAACGTAACACGCCTTTCAGCTCGGACAGCAAACATAATTCATAATATCGCCGGTCAATACCTTTGTCTTTAAACACTAAATCCTGCCAGCGTTTTCTGATAAAACTCGTTGGCGCATTAAGGGGCAGTTTGCGGTTATTTTCTGTATTTAAGCTGCGTAAGATTGCAATGCCGTCCACGATGTCTTGTGACGCTGGCGTAGCCTGGATTTTCAATGCATCCAGAAAGGCTGGGGCATAACGGCGTAACGTACTATAACTGTCACCGATCAAAGCCAAGAAATCAAAGCTTTCAGGTTGTGCGAGCTTTTGCGCCTCCAATACGCTTGCCTCGAACTCATCCCATGAGATCACCGACTCAATTGCCTTGAAAGGATCGGTGCCATCTTGTTTCGCACTGACTAAAGCTTGGCCTACTTTGCCGTATATCCGAATTTTGCTGTTAATATCCTTGCCCGATTTTTGGAAGCGTTTGTGATGCTTATTTTTAGCGACATTAAATAATCTGCCGATGATGCGGTCATGCAGGTCAATGATTTCGTCCGTAATCGTTGCGGTGCTTTCGAGAACCAGCGTAACCAAGGTCGCGTAGCGACGCACAGGTTCAAACTTTGATAAATCTTGGGGTGTCATCTGTCCGCCCTCCCGGGCAATCTTAAGCAGTCGGTTTTGGTGAATGCCAGAACGATAAATCTGTTCAGGCATATTCAGTTTTTGTAGTACCTTAAGGCGTTCGATATGTTCCAGCATTTGCCTGGAACTGGGCTTGCTTGGGGATTGGCGTAACCAGACCAGCCAGGTAAATTTACTTTCAGGTTTCCGTTGAAGTAAGTCATCGAGATTTATGTAATGCTCATCGGATAAAGTCTCAGTCAGGATTTGATAAATACGACGATTAGCTTTGGTAATTGCCTCGGAACATAGTCGCTCCATAACATTAATCGACGGCAATAAAATGTGTTGGCCACGCAACTGTTCAATCAACGTTGTCGCCAATACAATGCCTTTGTCAGTATGCATGGCTAAATCTTCAAGCATCGCGAGTTTTTCACGGTAGGTCGATAGTGTGAATGATCTAAAACCGTAAATGGTTTGTAATTCCAATAGATGTTCATGGAAGGTGTTTTTACGCGAACCATAACGCTCCCAAGCAGAAGGAGAGATATTCAGTTGCTGGGCAATGAACGCGATGACTTCTGGGCTTGGCTTATTGTGCTCACCAAGTACTACACCTGGGTATCGCAGGTAACAGAGTTGAATAGCAAAACCTAAACGATTTTCTGAGCCACGATGTTGCTTAATAACAGCGAGGTCAGATTCGTTGAAGGTATAGTACTGAATGACTAAATCATCATTCGGCAAGGCAATTAGATTATCGCGCTCTGTTGCGGAAAGAATAGATCGGCGTGCCATAGAAGATTGTCACTTAATTAAAAAAACAGGGATATAATAGTACGTAGTCTATATTACGGGTTAAATGACATGAAATGGCCATTTTAAAAACAGCAATCCTTTTGTCACGTAAACGTTCGTTTAGGTGACACCAATGTTGATTGGTTACATGCGCGTTTCCAAGGCCGATGGTTCGCAGGTTTTAGATTTACAACGTGATGCCTTATTGCAAGCTGATGTTTTACCCGAACACCTTTATGAAGATTTTGCATCCGGCAAAAGCGACGAGCGACAAGGGTTAGCGGCTTGTCTCAAAGCTTTACGTAAAGGCGACATCCTTATTGTCTGGAAACTAGATCGTCTTGGTCGTAATCTGCGCCACTTGGTCAATACCGTGCATGATTTATCCAGTAGAGAGATCAGTTTCAAAGTGCTAACTGGTCAAGGAGCCCAGATCGATACCACCACCTCCCAAGGCAAATTAGTGTTTGGTATTTTTGCTGCTCTCGCTGAGTTTGAGCGGGATTTGATTTCTGAGCGCACCAAAGCCGGTTTAGCATCAGCCCGTGCGCGCGGTCGAAAAGGCGGAGCACCGTTTAAAATGACCCCACCTAAATTGCGGCTGGCAATAGCCTCTATGGGCAAACCAGAAACCCACATTGGCGATTTATGTAAGGAACTTGGAATCACACGGCAAACTCTCTACCGTCATGTCGCCCCCGACGGATCGTTGCGAGAGGACGGAGAGAAGTTACTGAAAAACACCTAACCTTGTTTATGGATCTTGAAGTTACCTTGCTGCCGATCTTAAAGCCTTGGCTGCCTCGGTCATATTGGCCAATGAAATTCTGACATCTTGCCATTGCCGCGTTTTCAATCCGCAATCAGGATTGACCCATAACTGGTCTGGATCGATTCTTTCCCCCGCTTTTTTCAGCAAAGCGATCATGTTGTCAGTGGTCGGCACATTCGGGCTATGGATGTCGTAGACACCGGGCCCTATTTCGTTCGGATACTTAAAATCGATGAAAGCATCCAACAATTCCATATTGGAGCGCGAGGTTTCGATGGTAATCACATCGGCATCCATGTCGGCTATAGATGTAATAATGTCATTGAACTCCGAATAACACATATGCGTATGAATTTGCGTGCTGTCTTTTACGCCGCTGGAACAAATCCGGAAAGCCCGCACCGCCCAATCCAGGTAAGTCTGCCAGCGCGATTGACGTGGTGGCAAGCCTTCCCGGAAAGCAGCCTCATCGATTTGAATAATCGGGATGCCCGCACGTTCCAGATCGTTGACTTCCTCACGTATCGCCAAGGCCAATTGATAAGCGGTAATTGATCGTGGCTGGTCATCCCGAACAAACGACCAGTTCAGGATAGTAACTGGGCCGGTCAACATGCCTTTCATGGGTTTATCGGTCAGAGACTGGGCATATTGGCTCCAGAGTACGGTCATCGGCTTGGGACGACTCACGTCGCCATAGATGATCGGCGGCTTGACGCAACGGGAACCGTAAGATTGCACCCAGCCATTGACGGTGAATACAAAACCGTCCAATTGTTCTCCGAAGTATTCCACCATGTCGTTGCGTTCAGCTTCGCCATGTACCAACACATCCAGCCCCAGATTTTCCTGCTCCCTGACACAAAACTCAATGGTTTGTTCCATGTGTTTGATATAGTCCGTCTCGTTAATCGAGCCGCGTTTAAAATCAGCACGTACTTTGCGTATTTCCGTAGTTTGCGGGAACGAGCCGATGGTCGTGGTCGGATAGCTAGGCAGATTGAGTTTGGCCCGCTGTTGCTCCCGCCGGACAGGAAAGGCATTTTGGCGTTGCGTCAGGGAGTCGTCGATCTTTGCAAGTTCTGCTTGCACGACCGGATTATGAATCAAATCGGATTCCCGACGTGAACGGATGGCTTGCGCCAAAGCGGTCAACTCCGGTTCAGCGGCTTCCGGTTCTTCTATGGCCAGACGCAAAATTTCCAACTCGGTGAGTTTTTGCCGGGCAAATGCCAGCCAGGACTTGATGGTCGGCTCTAAAGTGGTTTCGGACTCCAGGTCAATCGGAACATGCAGTAGGGAACAGGATGGTGCCAGCCACAGTTCGCCTTTAAAACGTTCACGTACCGTTTCCACGGTTGCCAGTGCAGCGTTTAAATCGGTACGCCAGATATTACGGCCATCGATCAGACCCAATGATAGTATTTTGTGATTGGCGAAGTTATCTAACACGGCGGTTAATTGTTCCGGCGCTCTCACCAAGTCGATATGCAAGCCCGCGACCGGTAGCTTACAAATGAATGAGGTATGTTCGCCCAGTTCGCCGAAGTAAGTGGCCAGCAGGAGTTTGAGCGGGCAACTTTGCAGCTGGTTATAGGCCCGCTCAAACGCATTTCGCCAGTCATGCGGCAAATCCAATACCAGAATTGGCTCGTCGATTTGCACCCATTCCACGCCCTGATAAGCCAAGCGTTGCAGAATGTTGCTATACACCGGCAACAATCGGTCTAACAAATCCAGTTTATTGAAATCACCGGTCGTTTTCGCCAGCCATAACCAGGTCAACGGTCCCAATAACACCGGTTTCGGCTGATAGCCCAAGGCTTGCAGCTCGCGGGTTTCATCGAATAATTTTGTGCCGGACAGTTCAAATTGCTGATCCGCTGTCACCTCCGGCACCAGATAATGATAATTGGTGTCGAACCATTTGGTCATTTCGCAAGCCCGAAAAGGCACGCCGTCGTTTGCCTGGCCGCGTGCCATTCTGAAATAGGTATCCAGATCGATGGACGCCCCGAATCGCTCCGGAATAACGCCGAGCATGACACTGGTATCCAAGACCTGATCATAGTAAGAAAAATCCCCGACCGGAATCAAATCCAAGCCGTTGCCTGCTTGCAATTGCCAATGCCGTTGGCGAAGTACGGCGGCAACCGCGTGCAAGGCGGCGTGATCTATGTCGCCGCGCCAATAGCGTTCCAGCGCAAATTTTAGTTCGCGATTTTCGCCTAAACGAGGAAATCCCAGGTTATGAATTTTAGTCATCAATACTGCTCCATAATGTGATTACAAACAAAAACAGCATTGTAGGGCTTGTGTAATATGATGAATATTGATAGTTTCTCACTATTTCATGAGGAATATTCATCAATATGGAACTGATCCATTTTCGAATTTTATTGGCGCTCAAACGCCGCGGCACCTTGAATGCCGCTTCAGAGTCACTGCATTTAACGCAATCGGCTTTATCGCACCAGATGAAAAACCTGGAGCAGCGTTTGGGCATTATTCTGTGGCGTAAACAAGGGCGCACCTTAGTGCTGACCCAGGCGGGGCAATATCTTTCAGAGGTGGCCGAATCGGTGATTGCTACCGTGGATTCCGCCGAGCAACACCTGACCTTGCTGGCGGACGGCAAAACCGGCAAATTGATTATCGGCATCGATTGCCATGCCTGCTATGAATGGTTTCGCACGATTCTGCAGCCCTATCTGCAAGCCTGGCCGGAGTTGGCTGTTGAAGTCACATCGCGTTACCGATTTAATTCATTTGAAGCCATTCAGCAATACAAGTTGGATGCGGTGTTGACTTCAGACCCCGTGTTTAACGGTGTACTTCATTACCAGCCGTTGTTTGATTTTGAATTGGTGTTAATCGTTGCCAAACAACACCGGCTGGCCGGGCGTCAATTTATTGAGCCGTCCGAGTTACAACAAGAGACCATTTTGACTTACCCGGTCGAACGCGAGCGCCTGGATATGTTCAGGAAAGTCCTGCAACCCGCCGGGGTTGAACCGCTTGCCCATGTCACCGTGGAAGAAACCGACATCATGCTGCAACTGGCAGCAAGCCAGCGCGGCGTTTGCCTGCTGCCGGAATGGTTGCTGGCCGATAAAGTCAAAAATCCGGATGTGATCAGTTTACGATTTAAAAATCTGCCACTGACCAAAACCATGTATCTGGCAACCCGTCATGAAGACGTGCAGCTGGAATATATTCAATGGTTGATTGCCCATGCCCAATACAAGAGTTGAGTGTGCATTAACTTCCAGGATTTATTACCACAGACTCCATCCTGGTGGCCTGTGGTGAAACGGCTTAATCCCAGCTGAGAGCACCTCCTGTTTGATACTCCGTCACCCGCGATTCAAAAAAGTTTTTCTCTTTCTTGAGATCCATCATTTCGCTCATCCATGGGAAAGGATTGCTGGCCCCTGGATATGACACATCCAGGCCGATTTGCTGGCAACGGCGGTTGGCAATAAAGCGCAGATATTCCTTGAACATGCCGGCATTCAGCCCCAATACGCCGCGCGGCATGGTGTCTTCGGCATAGCGATATTCGAGTTCCACGGCCTGCTGCATGAGCGTCTTGATTTCATCGCGGAACTCAGTCGTCCACAACTGTGGATTTTCCAGTTTGATGGTGTTGATGAGATCGACGCCAAAATTGCAATGCAGTGATTCGTCACGCAGGATGTATTGATACTGTTCAGCGGCGCCTTGCATTTTGTTCTGGCGGCCCAGTGCCAGAATCTGAACAAAACCCACGTAGAAAAACAGGCCTTCCATGATGCAGGCAAATACAATCAATGAGCGCAATAACTGCTGATCGGCCTCCAGTGTGCCGGTTTTGAAAGCCGGATTGGTTAAGGTGTTGATGAAGGGAATCAGAAAGTTATCCTTATCCCGGATACTGGGAATTTCCCGGTAGGCATTAAAAATTTCACTCTCATCCAGCCCCAAACTCTCGACAATATATTGGTAAGCGTGGGTATGAATGGCTTCCTCAAAACCCTGTCGCAACAAGTATTGACGGCATTCCGGCGCAGTAATGTGTCGATACGTCCCCAGCACGATATTGTTGGCCGCTAAGGAATCCGCGGTGGTAAAAAAACCGAGGTTGCGCTTGATAATCAGCCGTTCATCTTCGCTAAGCGCCGTGCTGTCTTTCCATTGCGCAATATCGCGGCTCATCGAGACTTCCTGTGGCATCCAGTGATTGGCGCAGCCCGCCAGGTATTTATCCCAGGCCCAATGGTATTTAAACGGCACCAGTTGGTTGACATCGGTTTGGCCGTTGATGACGCGTTTATCATGGGCATGAATGCGACCGGATGCAGAGGGCTGGTTGGCGGCAGTCCGTGCTAAAACCGGTTTTGCAACGCTAAGCTCTGACACTGCTTTTAGCGTAACGGGTGCTTCTTCGGTAAAAATATCTTCTTCAAATGACAACATGGTATTTCCTTTTAGTGTCCGTTATTGGCAGGCTTCACAACCGGGATCATCGATCAAACATTGCTTGGGTTCCGGCACTTGTGCTCCTGGGGGTATGATCGATGAAACCGCATTCAGCTCGCCACCCGTTCCTGTTGATTTCTCGGCCGAAGTTGCACCTAGCGAGCGCAGGTAATACGTGGTTTTCAGGCCGCGTTGCCAGGCAAGCAGGTAGGTGTCGTGCAACTTTTTTCCGGACGGAAGCGCAAAGTAGAGATTTAAGGATTGCGCCTGGTCTATCCATTTTTGTCGCCGGGCTGCGGCTTCCACCAGCCAGGTCGGATCAATCTCAAAGGCCGTGGCGTAAAGCGATTTCAGTTCGGCAGGGATTCGGTCTATTTTGGCGAGCGAGCCGTCGTAATATTTGAGGTCGGCCACCATCACTTCATCCCATAAATCCAAGGCTTTCAGCTCAGACACCAGGGCCTCATTAACGACGGTAAATTCACCGGACAAGTTAGATTTTACATACAGGTTTTGATAGTCCGGCTCAATGCTGGCAGACAGGCCGATAATGTTGGCAATGGTGGCGGTCGGCGCAATGGCGACACAGTTGGAGTTGCGCATGCCGTGTTGCTGAATGCGGGTTTTCAGGCCTTCCCAATCCAGTGTGCTGTTGCGATCAACTTCCACCTGACCGCCGCGTGCTTCGCTCAACAGGTTCAGCGTGTCCAGCGGTAAAATACCCTGATCCCACAAACTGCCCTTAAAACTGGAATAAGCACCGCGCTCTTGGGCTAACCGGCTTGACGCCGAATAAGCGTGATAGCACACGGTTTCCATGGTGTTATCGGCAAACTCGACTGCTGCCATTGAGGCGTAAGGAATCCTTAGTACATGCAGGCAATCCTGAAAGCCCATGATGCCAAGGCCCACCGGACGATGGCGGAAGTTGGAATTGCGCGCACTGCCGACGGCATAGAAATTAATGTCGATGACGTTATCAAGCATCCGCATGGCGGTATTGATGGTTGATTGCAGCTTGGCTTGATCCAGCGCCAAGTTGCCATTTTCTTCTTGCAAATGCGCCATCAGATTCACCGACCCCAAATTGCACACGGCGATTTCAGTCGCGGAAGTATTCAGGGTAATCTCGGTGCAAAGGTTCGAGCTATGCACCACGCCGACATGTTGCTGAGGCGAACGAATATTGCAGGCATCCTTGAAGGTAATCCAGGGATGACCCGTTTCAAACAGCATCGACAGCATTTTGCGCCACAGTTGCAGGGCTGCGACGCGCTTAAACTGTTTGATTTCACCCAAGTCAGCACGGCGTTCGTATTCGTTATAAGCGGCTGTAAAGACAAGGCCAAACTTGTCGTGTAAATCCGGCACATCCGATGGCGAAAATAACGTCCACTCGGCGTTTTTACTGACTCGCTGCATGAACAGGTCAGGAATCCAGTGCGCGGTGTTCATGTCGTGGGTGCGGCGACGGTCATCACCGGTGTTTTTGCGCAAGTCCAGAAACTCTTCGATGTCCAGATGCCAGGTTTCCAGGTAGCCGCAGACCGCGCCCTTGCGCTTGCCACCCTGATTGACCGCCACGGCGGTATCGTTGACCACTTTCAAGAACGGAATCACACCCTGGCTCTTGCCGTTGGTGCCTTTGATGCGCGAACCCAAGGCTCGCACCGGTGTCCAGTCATTGCCTATGCCGCCGGCATATTTTTGCAGCAAGGCGTTTTCTTTAATCGCTTGATAAATGCCGTCGAGATCATCGCTAACCGTGGTGAGATAGCAAGACGAAAGTTGTGAATGCAGGGTGCCGCTGTTAAACAAAGTCGGCGTGGAACTCATGAAATCAAAGCTCGACAACACGTTATAAAACTCGATGGCACGATCTTCACGGTCAATCTCGTTAATTGCCAGCCCCATCGCCACGCGCATGAAGAAGATTTGCGGCAGCTCGATTCGGCGTTCTTCGATATGTAAAAAATAGCGGTCATAGAGGGTTTGCAGGCCCAGATAACCGAACTTGAAATCGCGGTCTGCTACAAATGCATTCGAAAGCTTGACCAAATCAAACTGCGCCAGGCGTTGATCCAGCAAGCCGGACTCGACACCCAATTTGATATAGTGCGGAAAATAGTCGCCATAACGGGTCTGCATCGCTACATGGCTGACGCTTTCACCTAACACTTCTGCACGAATTACATCCAGCAGCAAACGCGCAGTGACATAGTTGTAGGCGGGTTCGCGCTCAATCAAGCTGCGGGCAGAAAGAATCAGCGCCTTGCGTACTTCATTAAAGGGTATGCCGTCGTAACAATCGCGCACCGCCTGCTCAACCACAACGTTGGGACTGACTTCAGCGCCCAAGTCCAGACAGGCTTCCGTCACCATTTCGATTAGCTTGACGACATCTAACGGCTGTTTGTTGCCGTCAATAGTGATATGTAATTGCGGCGTGTCGTGTGCTTTGCTGGCACGCTCGGCGGCATGTTTCTCCCGGTACAGTACATAGGCTTTGGCGATGTCATGTTCACCTGAGCGCATCAACGCCAGTTCGACCTGATCCTGAATATCTTCAATATGTACCGAGCCGCCGGAAGGCAATCGACGCATCAATGCGGTGACGACTGTTTGTGTCAGCACCATCACTTGTTCGCGCATACGGCTGGACTTTTGCCCTTCAGGGTATGCGGTTTGGCCATGCGCCACCGCCAGAAACGCCTTACTCAACGCAATAGAAATTTTTTCAGGATTGAATGCGACGGCGGTACCGTTGCGCCGGATCACTTGTAAGGTGGGGCTGGTGGCAGAATGTTGCCTGGGTTGTGAGAATGCGTTGAAAGACGCACTTGTGGTATCTGTATCGTACATGGATAGCTCCTTAAAAATTAGGAGCGGGAATGACTTCAAAAATGACGCCATCATCCAGTAGCCAGTTCTCCCCCTGCAACTTACGGGTTTTTTTCGGCACCGAATAATGCGCAAGTCTTAAAGACCAGCATGGCGGAAAGCGGCTAACGCAAAGGCGCAGCGAAACCTTCCATCTGCCGAGGACACCCCGCCTCAAACGTATTGATAAAAGTGTACGGCAGGTCTCCTGGCTCTCGGGTCGTTGCGTGTGGTCGGCCTTCCCAAGTCAGAATTCTAGACCCAGTGGCAAGTTTGACAACATACTCTCCGATTACAGTTGCGGGGGCAGCTCCGGCTTTAAGATGACTGTATCAGTTAATCTTTTACCGGATTCCCTTTTATCTCAGCTTTGATATAAGTATGAGAACCGTATGGTGGTTAAGGTAGCATCCGTAATGAATGGATGTCAATAAGAAACACTATATATTGCTAAGTTATCTTAATATATGTCTATATATAGTGCCTGAAAGTTGACGTTACTGCGCGGTAAATTTAACCTTTACATCATTTGAAAGTTTTTAGCCTACGTTTTTCCTCACATCTTGAGGTAATACCTATCGTAAAATCCTTAACGGGGTTTATATTCCGAATTCTGCGTCGGCCCCATCTTATCCATAGTTTGTCTGCCAAACCTCAAGCTTTCCGGTTTTTACAATTCCGGGATGAGCTATTGCCCACGGACACCTATCGTCTGTTATGGCAACACAGTGACCGACAATTTGATGCCAGAGATGCTTGTAAATGGATGGTGGGCGTACTGAGAATCGCCATGGATCATGACTGTGAAGAACCCTTAGGCAATGAGTTGCTGGCGACTGTCGAACAACATCAGCCACTGCCCACCCTTAAGGCCTTGCAGGAACGATATTTAAGCAAGTACCCGGTGCCTTCGATTCCCGCCCGGCAACATGACTTAGGGGGCTATGATCATTTGTTGCAGGGCAGCTGGTACCTGCCGGAGGTGGGACATGCCTGAAACCATCGACTTGTTACTCAAACAGCTTAGACTGCCCACTTTTGTCCGTCATTATCAAGCGCATCAAGAACAGGCGCTTGCCAAGGGCTATGGCCATGTCCGGTATTTATCGGGTCTGTGCGAACAGGAAGCGGCCGACCGTTATCAAAAACGTGTGCAAAAATGGACCCGAGAAGCTGGCTTACCGGCGGGGAAGAGTTTCGCCAACTTGAACCAGGCTGAACTTAAGGCCGCTGTGCAACAGCAGATTGTCGCCTTGAAAGATCATACTGACTGGGCGCATCGTGCTGGCAACGTCTTATTGATCGGCCCGTCAGGGGTCGGTAAATCGCATATTGCCGCCGCTATTGCCAGTCAATTAATCGAACAAAACATTCGCGTTAAATGGTTCTCGGCAGTGGCATTGGTACAGAGCCTACAGCAAGCCAAGCGTGACTTAGACCTAATGACCGCGATGACACGCCTGGATAAATATCAGGTGCTGATTGTCGATGATATTGGCTATGTCAAAAAGACCGATGCGGAAACCCAAGTGCTCTTCGAATTCATTGCCCATCGTTATGAAAGTGGCAGCCTGATCATCACTTCGAACCAGCCCTTCAGTCAGTGGGATCAGATCTTTCCAGATACCATGATGACCGTTGCCGCGATTGATCGCATTATGGACTAGCGGGAGCATTTGAACAGAAACTTACGGTTTCAACAAAATCCGGCTATGCAAAATTTATCTAAAGCGGCCGCTGACAATGATTCATTTCTAACAGGCTGGCCATCAGGTCACGACCCATTTAAGACAGTCATCTAGATTCAACTTTTCGGTTTACATTCCGCTTAGCTGACATTCACACATAAAATTTTTGCGTTAGTTATGAAGTAATAAATTCCGTACTTTCTGACAAATAATAAGGATAAACGCTCATAGAGACATTTGGTATCGCGTGTAGTACTGGGATTTCAGAGCTAAGCAATATAGCTTAGAATTTCGTTCAGTGCTTGTTTGGCATCATTTTGGAACATATTGTTAGAAATAGTTACATTGCAAAAAACGCCGATGTCACTGAATAATAAAGTTTAATGCAAGAATAGCCCCCCGCGTCAGAATAGTTGTCGTCTCAAATTTTTAAAGAAAATTAAATTTGAGATGAGAGATGAAAACGTATACTAGGTATTCTGAAGACTTTAAAGAGCAGGCGCTGGCCAAAGTTTACAGCCG
>JABFRC010000127.1 GCA_013141375.1 Methylococcaceae bacterium
GTATGAATCATCAATGACATGCGTGAGCCAGGTACGGCTGAGTTAAGGCTTGCAACTTTCATTGAAAAAAAGGTCTGTGCTTGGTTAGGATGGAACCCAGAATTATCTGGATACCAATCTGGATACCTAACTGTCAGCTCAAAACAAAAGGTTACCCTGCCACTACCTGCTCGAACGGCAATGCGATTTGATGGTGTAGTTTGAGTCAGCCGTTTTTTACAACAAGATGGTGGAAATCTCCAACATATACAAATTCGTTGGTTACAGTGATGGTTGCACTTAATTTAGCGCTATTTTTAATTGCTAATACCGACCTGTTTCTCGGCAATCATTGCGGGTGTTTTATGACTTTTTATTTTCAACTGCAACGTGAGTGCAACGTGAGTAATTTCAGGCAATAAAAAAGGCCTAGGTTTTATCCTAAGCCTTTGATTTGTCTGGTAGGCGCGATTGGACTCGAACCAACGACCCCCACCATGTCAAGGTGGTGCTCTAACCAACTGAGCTACGCGCCTGAAGTCGATGAAACTTCAAGAGGGCGCATTATACCAACTGTTTTTGCTTAGGCAAGACTAAAGACGATTAATTGGGCCAATTTTTGGTGCTTCATTGGCACGAACGGGTTTTATGTCAGTATGAGCTTGTCCAAGCGTTTGATTTCGTCTCTGATTTTGGCGGCTTCTTCAAACTCAAGATTTCTGGCGTGTTGATACATGGTCTCTTCAAGTTGTTTTAATTTTTTGCCCAGTTGTTTGGGTGTCATGGCTTTGTAGTCGGCGGATTTTTCGGCGACTTGGGCAAGATTGGTTTTGTCGTTATAGGCAAAGCCTGCTCCTGGAATTGGCACGTCCAGAATATCAGTGACCGATTTGAAGATGGTGGTGGGCGTGATGTGATGTTCAATATTGAATTGATGCTGTTTTTCTCGGCGCCGATCAGTTTCTTCGATGGCTTGCTGCATGGATTTGGTGATGCGGTCGCCGTATAAAATGGCTTTGCCTTTGACATTTCGAGCCGCTCGGCCAATGGTTTGCACCAATGACACCACCGATCGCAAAAAACCTTCCTTATCGGCATCGAGAATCGCGACTAAGGACACTTCGGGTATATCCAGTCCTTCGCGCAATAAGTTGATGCCGACTAATACATCAAACTTGCCCAGTCGTAAATCGCGGATGATTTCGACGCGCTCCACGGTATCGACATCCGAATGTAAATATCGCACCCGAACATCATGTTCACTCAGGTATTCGGTTAAGTCTTCAGCCATTTTCTTGGTGAGTGTTGTCACCAGTACGCGCTCATTAACGGCCACGCGCAGATTGATTTCCGACAATAAATCATCCACTTGCGAAGTCGCTGGGCGCACTTCTACGATCGGATCCAACAATCCGGTTGGCCTGACCACCTGTTCGGCAAACACGCCGGAATGAGTCCGTTCATAGGGACCAGGAGTCGCAGAGACATAAATTCGTTGCGGTGCGCGCGCTGCAAATTCATCAAAGGTTAGCGGCCGATTATCCAGCGCTGACGGCAACCTGAAACCGTATTCGACCAGTGTTTCTTTGCGTGATCGATCACCTTTGTACATGGCGCCTATTTGCGGCACGGTGACATGGCTTTCGTCGATGATGACTAAGGCATTATCTTTTAGATAATCGAACATGGTCGGTGGAGCTTCGCCCGGGCCGCGACTTGATAAATGCCGTGAGTAGTTTTCAATGCCGGAGCAATAACCCACCTCCAGAATCATCTCGATATCGAACAACGTGCGTTGCTCTAGGCGCTGCGCCTCGACCAACTTGATTTGCGAATTCAGGTAGGCCAAACGGTCCTTAAGTTCGGCTTTGATATTGTCAACGGCACTGAGCAATTGCTCTCTCGGTGTTACATAATGGCTTTTCGGGTAAATGGTGTAGCGCGATATACGTTGCATGATTTCGCCGGTGAGCGGATCGAACAATGACAGTCTCTCGACCTCATCATCAAACAGCTCAATGCGCAGCGCCTCTTTTTCCGACTCGGCTGGGAATACGTCAATTACCTCGCCACGCACACGATAAGTTGCCCGGCGTAATTCAATATCGTTGCGGGTATATTGCATTTCCGCCAAGCGCCGCAGAATATCGCGTTGATTGATCATGTCGCCTTTGACCAGATGCAGCACCATCTGAAAATACGATTCCGGCTCGCCCAAACCGTAAATGGCTGAAACGCTGGCGACCACGATGGTGTCGTCGCGTTCAAACAGCGCTTTGGTGGCGGATAAGCGCATTTGTTCAATGTGCTCGTTAATCGCGGAATCTTTATCGATGAAAGTATCAGATGCCGGTACATAAGCTTCCGGCTGGTAGTAGTCGTAATACGAGACGAAATACTCCACGCTGTTTTCCGGAAAAAACTCCTTCATTTCGCCGTACAACTGCGCCGCCAGCGTTTTATTGGGCGCCATGATCATGGTTGGTCGCTGTACTTCATTGATGACATTGGCCATTGTGAAGGTTTTGCCCGAGCCGGTGACGCCTAATAAAGTTTGGTGGACTTCACCATCATTCAAGCCTTCAACCAGTTGTCTAATAGCGGTAGGCTGGTCGCCGGCGGGTTGAAATCGGCTTTGAATTTTAAAAATTTTTTTCAAATGATTCTCTCAATAGACAGATTGTTTATCGCGGGATGATTAATAAGCCTGATGACATGGGTTATAATCCCAGCCATCCTTGACAATGATTCTACACGGCGAAACATGAGCATCAAACTTTCCAATCGAGTTCAGGCAGTTAAACCCTCCCCTACGTTAGCGATCACTGCAAGAGCCGCAAAAATGCGCGCAGCGGGTCATGATATTGTCGGCCTGGGTGCGGGCGAGCCCGATTTTGATACCCCTGACCATATCAAAGCGGCAGCGATCAAAGCCATAAACGACGGCTTTACCAAATATACGGCGGTCGATGGCACAGCCAGCTTAAAGAAGGCGATTATCGCCAAGTACAAAAAAGATAACGGCCTGGATTATCAGCCCAATCAGGTGTTGGTATCTTGCGGCGGCAAGCAAAGCTCATTCAACCTGACTCAGGCATTATTGAATGCGGGCGATGAAGTCATTATTCCTGCGCCTTACTGGGTCTCGTATCCTGATATGGTGCTGCTTGCAGATGGCGTGCCGGTGATTATTGAGACGACCCAAGCTCAAAACTTTAAAATTTCGCCTGAGCAATTGCGTGCTGCAATTACCGATAAAACGCGACTGATTTTTATCAACAGCCCATCTAATCCTTCCGGGGTGGCGTATTCGTTGGCTGAACTTAAAGCACTCGGCGATGTCCTGAAAGATTTCCCCAACATTGTCATCGCCACGGATGATATGTATGAGCACATACTCTGGGAACCAGGCACCTTTGTAAATATCCTCAATGCACACCCTGAGTTTTATGATCGTACCGTAGTAATGAATGGCGTTTCGAAGGCATACTCAATGACTGGCTGGCGTATCGGTTATGCGGCAGGTCCTGCTGATTTAATTGAAGCCATGACGACTGTACAATCGCAAAGCACTTCCAACCCGACATCTATTTCCCAAGTGGCGGCAGAAGCGGCATTAACCGGTGATCAAAGTTTTATTCACAACATGTGTGTTGAATTCAAAAAACGTCACGATTATGTGGTTGCCGAACTCAACAGCATCGAAGGCATTCACTGCCTGCCTACTGACGGCACTTTTTATGTGTTCCCCAACATTGAGCCTTTGATTGCCCGCCTGGACGGTATTAACGA
>JABFRC010000169.1 GCA_013141375.1 Methylococcaceae bacterium
CTTTATCAGATCCGCAATCGTCGCGCCCCCCGCGGGCGCGTGGATTGAAACTTTTGTGATCTGCTCATGAGATACAGCCATCAGTCGCGCCCCCCGCGGGCGCGTGGATTGAAACACCCGTCCGATGTTAATTAGATAGCGGTAAAGCGTCGCGCCCCCCGCGGGCGCGTGGATTGAAACAATCATATTGTTAGAAGCCCCGCGATGAATCCGTCGCGCCCCCCGCGGGCGCGTGGATTGAAACCTTACCAGTGATGGAAATATTCTTAATTCCTATCGTCGCGCCCCCCGCGGGCGCGTGGATTGAAACCCCCAATATCAATTAATGCTCTCAGCACACAAAGTCGCGCCCCCCGCGGGCGCGTGGATTGAAACGTAAAGTCGTTGGCGATATTTTCAGGTCTGTTGGTCGCGCCCCCCGCGGGCGCGTGGATTGAAACTATAGCCAATGCTTTTAGTCAGCAAGGCGAAATGTCGCGCCCCCCGCGGGCGCGTGGATTGAAACCAGTTTAATGGGGCCACCTTGGATACGATAGTGTCGCGCCCCCCGCGGGCGCGTGGATTGAAACAAGCTGTTTACGGATTAATGCCACCTGATTCGCGTCGCGCCCCCCGCGGGCGCGTGGATTGAAACTTATCGTGGAAACCACCTGAGCCATTATCATGGTCGCGCCCCCCGCGGGCGCGTGGATTGAAACTTCGCAGTATTGATTTGTTGACGGGTAGGGCGTGTCGCGCCCCCCGCGGGCGCGTGGATTGAAATCGGTGGAGTATCGTCCGATATCCGGTTGTAAGGATTGTGTCACTGGGTTATGGTCCGCCTAGTTCGTCGGCTTACCTTGTTGAAATTTTATTACTTCAGGGAGCATAGAAAAACTCATTCCATTCATGGTTCGACAGGCTCACTACGAACGGAATGGTAATTTCGAGGTTCCTTACTGAATCCGGCTTCGATTTTATGATCTTATACCAATCCCAATAAGTTTTTATTTTGAACCCTCACCTAACCTTCTCCCATTGGAGAAGAGATAGCATGAGAACTTATTGGGATTGGTATTAGGTAAAAACCGGCACTTGCCGGTTAATCTTGTCAGTCTAAAGTTGGTGTTGTTTTATCCCGTGGGGCGCTGCTATCTTCTACGACACAGTTACCGTTATTGCCAACGCTCGATCGATTTCCTCAAGGGTATTATAAAAATGCGGTGAAAACCGTATCCCGCCACCTCGCAAGGCACACACCACCCCGCTTTGCTGCAAATGTTTATATAGCGTCTCGTTTTCAATTGTTCTGTGTTTAAACGTCACAATGCCTGATTTCAACGGACTTAAGCGATTGGACAATAAAATCAACTGACTGTTGTTATCGATGGCTGCTTTCAAGTAGTCTGACTTTTCAAAGACTAATCTTTCAACCTCGTCCATACCGGTCTCCAGAAGCAACGACAGACTGGCAGAAAAGGCATGAATGCCCAGCATATTGGGACTGCCGCATTCAAAACGGCGGGCCGTCGGGTGAATTTCCCAGGGTTTATTTTCGTAATTATGCGTGTCCTTCATCATGTGCCAGCCGTACTGGGTCAGTTTCAACTTATCTCTGGCTGCAGGTGAGGTATAAAACACCCCCAAGCCTTCCGGGCCGAACATCCATTTATGACCATCGGCCATCACAAAATCAGCTTGATAGGCCTGTACATCAAATTGCACCGCGCCCAGACTTTGAATGGCATCAATACAAAATAAGATACCGCGCTGCTTGCAGAATGCGCCAATCCGTTCCAAGTCCAAGCGCAATCCCGAGGCAAATTGTATCGAGCTGATGGTCAATAATCGCGTTTTGGCATCGACCAACGCAAACAAGGCGTCTTCGGGAGTGTCTGCCTTTTGCAAGTCAGCTTGTCGAAATTCCACGCCCTGATCGGCCAAAGATTGCCAGGGCAGGCGATTGGATGGGAATTCTTCGTTGCTGGAGACAATATTGTCGCCACTTTGCCAAGGCAGGCCATAAGCGACAAAAGACAAGGCTTCCGAGGTGTTTTTAACCAGCGCAATATCATCAGCCGACGGCGCGTTTAACAGCGCCTGCAGTTGTCTGCGTATTTCAAGTTCCTTTTCGAGCCAGTCCAAATAAAAATGTGAGCCGAAATGGGTGTTCTGTTCTGCAAATTTGATGACCGCCTCGCTGGTTCGTTTCGGCCAAGGCGCAACGGCGGCATGGTTTAGATAAATTAAGTCGTCGGTTAAGGGGAATTCTGAATGTTTCATAGGTTAGCGCCGGTGTTGTTGTTTTTTAGCCGTTATAACTCAATTAATGACATTTACGTAAAATCCAATCTCTGAGTGCCTTATAATCAAGTTCGGTTTCAATCAAAATTAACGCTGCGTCTATTACTTGTTTTTTTCAATCTCTTTTTCCTCATTTAGTGCCCCCTCCCTTGAACTGGCTAATACAACTTTTCAACCAAGACTCCGTCCCACACACTTTACTCATTATCAGCTTAGTGGTTTCATCCGGACTGATGCTGGGGCGACTGTCATTGGCAGGTATACAACTGGGCATTGCCGGGGTGTTATTTTCCGGGCTGATATTCGGACACTTTCAAATCACTATCAATGCTGAAGTCATGCACTTTTTGCGCGAGTTCGGCTTGGTGTTATTCGTTTATGCGATCGGCTTGCAAGTGGGCCCCAGCTTTGTTAGCTCGTTTTTTCGCTACGGCTTGCGATTGAATGGCATGGCCTCTGCTGTGGTGATTTTAGGCGCGTTGATTACCGTATTGATCAGCCTGTTCGGCGATATTCCGATGCCGGTCGCGGTGGGCCTGTTTTCCGGCGCCACTACCAATACGCCATCGCTGGCCGCCGCGCAACAGGTATTGAGCAGCTTGCCGAACATCGACAGTGAATCCCTGAAGATGCCCGGCTTGGGTTATGCGGTGGCTTATCCGTTTGGCATTGTCGGCATTATTGCTACCATGCTGGTGAGCAAACGGTTATTTAAAATCGATCTCGCCTCAGAAACCCGGCATTTTGATGACACCCAGCAGCAGCAAGCCCATGTGCCGATTTGGAAAGATTTGCATGTCGAAAACCCGAATCTGAATGGCCTTAGCCTCAGCCAAATTCCGTATTTTGAAGGCATGAAGGTAGTAATGACGCGGATTCTGCATAATGGTGAAGTGGCTGTTGCGAGCCCCGACAGCCAATTAGCAATCGGCGATACCATTCGTCTGGTAGGCGAACGCGAGCCATTAGAGCAATTAAAAATTCTGATCGGCCCGGAATCCGACATTGACCTGAATCAAATTACCAGCAACCTGCAAAGCAAACGCTTGGTCGTCACCAACAAAGAAGCGATCAATCAAACCATCGGCAGTTTGTGCCTGATGTACACCGTGACCATTTCCCGAATTCACAGGCCGGATGTCGAGTTCTCTCCAAGCAGCGCTGTTCATGTGCAATTCGGCGATGAGCTGCATGTCGTCGGCAGTCTTGATGCGCTTAACAGCATCGAAAAAGCCCTGGGGAATTCGCTGGAGGAAATAAACCACCCGCAAATCATCCCTATTTTTATCGGCCTGACGCTAGGTATTTTATTGGGCAGCCTGCCTTTGGTTATTCCCGGCATGCCGTCAGCAGTAAAATTGGGCATGGCGGGCGGCCCGTTATTGGTAGCCATAATGCTTAGCCGGATTGGTAATTGGGGCACAATGACCTGGCATTTACCGAAAAGCTCCAACATCATTCTTAAAGATATCGGCATCGTGCTGTTTTTAGCCTGTGTCGGCCTGCATTCCGGCGACCAGTTTGTCGAAACATTGGTGAGCGGTGATGGTTTCTACTGGATGGCCTGTGCGGCGCTGATAACGTTGCTGCCTTTGTTGATAGTGGCGACGGTTGCTCGCGTCGTTTTTAAGTTGAACTTTCTGTCCTTATGCGGATTACTGGCCGGTAGCATGACTGACCCTCCCGCACTGGCGTTTGCCAATAATCTAAGCCCTTCGGCGGCGGTATCAATGACCTACGCAACCGTTTATCCCTTAGTGATGATCTTGCGGATTATTGCCGCGCAACTGATTATTCTGCTGATGGCCTAAGTCGCTCGAATTGACAGGTAGCCGCTTAAGTCCATAGAATGAAGCCATGAACCAAATATTAAGCACTATTTCCCTAAAACAAAACACTCGTTGGCTGCGAAAACTACTTCGTACTCGCCACCGTGTTGTTTTATTGGTTCATTAAGTTCAACTTACCAAAGCAACCGCGGGTCTTGTCTCGGTTGCTTTGGTACTCTATCCCGCAAGATTCGCATTTTTCATATAAAAGGAGAATCTTGTGTCGCATTCCGGCTCCAACCCAACACATGCTCATCGGCAAATTATTATCGGTGGCTTATTTGTATTACTTGCGGCTTTTGGTTTTTCAGCCAAATCCATACTGGTTAAATTAGCTTACGAAGCCAGTCCACAGCTTGATGCCATCACCTTGATGTTGCTGCGCATGGCCATTTCCCTGCCGTTTTTTCTTGTCGTCGCCTTGTGGTCAGCCCGCCAATCGACACAGGCGCAGTTGTTGAAAATACAAGACAAACTGATGGTTTTGGGCTTGGGTATTCTGGGATATTACCTATCCAGTTGGCTTGATTTCGAAGGGCTCGCTTATATCTCAGCCGGCCTTGAACGCTTGATTTTGTTTCTCTACCCCACCTATGTGGTGCTATTGACGGCGGCATTACAACGCCGGGCCATCAACCGTCATCAAGCTATTGCGCTGGTTTTAAGCTATGCAGGGATGATTTTGGTGTTCGTTGACAACGTGCTGCAGGCAGCATCTCCTGACCTGATATTAGGCTCCGTATTGGTAGCCTCAAGCTCCTTGAGCTTTGCCGTTTTTATGATCGGCAGCGGCGTAGTCATAAAACAAATCGGTTCCATGCGTTTTACTGCTTATTCGATGACCGTTGCCTGCATAGTGACCGGACTGCATTTTTTGGTCTTGCATGGCCCGGCGCCGCTTAACTTGCCAATCAAGGTCTATGGTTTGGCGACCATCATGGCGATCTTCTCAACTGTGGTACCGGCATTTTTAATGAATGCCGGCATTCAGCGTGTGGGGGCAGGTTCTGCTGCGATTATCAGTTCAGTGGGGCCAATACTGACTCTGGCGTTGGCTTTTTTCTTGCTGGACGAGGCGCTAAGCTTCACGCAACTCGGTGGAACGGTGTTGATTTTAATTGGTGTATATGTGGTTAGCCGGAAAAAATAACTCAGTGAATTTCACTGCCTTTGATTTCTTTTAGTTTATCAATTTCAAAATCACTGCGTATGCGGTTAGCGGCGGATTTGGCTTCTTTTTTATTTTTAAAAGGACCTGCGACCACTTTAAATGAATCCTGCGCCTGAATTTTTCGGGCCGGGATCTGCGGGCCTTGATGATTAAGCATCGCCGTTAATTGCTGCGCTTCCAGCTCGTTTTTATAGGTGCCGACCAGCACGGCTAAATCGCTATCCTTTATTGCGGTAGCAACTGGCTGTCCATAAAATTTACCCGGATGCGCCAATTGCATGGCTTGCTGCGATAGTTCTGCGATATCCGGGGAGTTTATCAGCACTGGTGTAGGAATGCCGTTTGAGCGCTCAATAACCTGATCCACTTTTCCCCAATCCACTTTGACATTGTGTTGTTTTTCAATCGTCTTTAGTGTTTTTACCAGCTCCTTTTTAAGCTTGGGTTTGCTGGGAGCCCATTTTTCCAGAGGCTCGTTAGCCTCCACATAAAGCATGTCTTCATGCCATGCACTCAAATATGGCTGGTGAATGATACGCACCGGCGTTCCGACAGCCACTTTCTTGAATAAGGTTTCGATATTTTCCGGATACATTTGCACACAACCATGGCTTACCTGCATACCGATGCCATAAGGTTTATTGGTACCGTGTATCAGATAACTTGGAATATCCAGTCGCATCGCATACAGGCCAAGCGGGTTCTCCGGGCCGGAACGCACTTCACTGGGTAAAGGTTGGCCTTTCTCGGCATGTTCTTTCAAAATCGAGGGCGGCACATGCCAGGTAGGTTTTTCCGTTTTGACAGCAATGCTGGTCGAACCCATTGGCGTATACCAGCCGTCACGGCCGATGCCGATCGGATAAGTCATCACTTTTTGAGGGTCATTTTTCGGATAATAGAACATGCGCATGTTGGCAAGATTCAACACAATGCCTTTATGCGCTGCATCGGGCAGAATGAACTGCAGCGGCAACAGTACATGGCTGCCTGCCTGCGGCGTCCATGCAGGAATGCCTTCATTCGCGATGGTGATGTCGTTGTAGCCCAGGCCAAAATGTCGGGCGATATCGGATAAGGTATCGTTTTCTTGGGTTTCAATCGTTGCCAGTTTACCAATCAGGGTTTGCTCGGGGGCTAATGCAAATTGGTGCTTCTCTATATCGGGTTGTAATTGAATTTGGGGTTCGTCAAAAACGATAGGAAGATGCGCCTGATCTTCTCCAAACAATCCGCTCAAAGATTGGCAGCCACTTAACAACACCAGAAGTGGCAGCAAAATAAGCCATGAATGAAGTTTATTGTCAGTGAACATAAATTTTGTCTTTAATCTCGTTTGTATCACCCAAATGACTAAGTAACTCGTGGGTGAAAACACTATGACAAGGCTATTGGCCCAGGATTTCAATATCGTGAATAGACCTCCCGCTAAATTATTAGCGGGTCGGCGTCAGCAAAATATAACTGGACGCATACTATTGCCAATGTAAGTAAAAAAGTACAGCCTGCTTCACAGTTTAACAGTTGTAATCTTGGGGGTAAGTGCTTAATGTTCTGAAATTGCTAGGCAAAATTGACGCTGATTATTGCTCAGCGGCCTGTTTAAAACGCTGTTTGGCGATCTGGCTTTCGCGGCTGTGATCGAGCATAGGAGCGGGATAATCACAGGCAAGCTGTTGCTTATTCCATTGATGGATTTTTTTTGCAGAAATACCCGCCAATTCCGGCAGCCAGCGGGTTATGTACTGGCAATCAGGATCGAATTTCTGTTGTTGTAGCCAGGGGTTAAAAATCCTGAAATACGGCTGAGCATCGCAACCGGTGGAGGCTGCCCATTGCCAGTTGCCGTTGTTGACGCAAGGATCATAATCGACCAGATGCTGAGCAAAATAGCGCTCACCCCAGCGCCAGTTGATATGGCAATCCTTCACTAAAAAGGACGCCACAATCATTCGCAACCGGTTGTGCATATAGCCGGTGGCATTGAGCTCGCGCATGCCGGCATCAACGATAGGAAAGCCGGTTTTACCTTCGCGCCAGGCCTGAAAATAGTCCGGGTTGTTATCCCAATACACGTTCGCAAATTTTTCTACAAATGCGCGGCCGAAAACCTGCGGAAAGTGATAGGCAATATGGCTAAAGAAATCCCGCCAATATAATTGCCGAAGCAAAGGATGCTCACTACCTAGCTGAGTGGTGATGGCATAAAACGCTTCCCTGACCGAACAAGTGCCGAATTTTAAATGCGCGGATAGCTTGCTGGTGGCGTCTTGCGCCGGGAAGTCGCGCTGATGTTGATAGTCGACGTAACGGTCAAGCCGCTCCAAACCTTGCAATGCCTGTTGCCTGCCACCCTTCATTATCGATGGGTTTATTGTTAAAGGCACCGCCGCAACAGGGTCAGAGTATGACGATGTGATATTGAGAAAATTGTGTGACGGCAATGGACGGGGCAAAGGCACATGAAATTGCCGGGCATTATTATAAAAAGCGGTAAACACCTTATAAGGTGTTTGATCGCTTTTAAGTGCCTGTTCGGGTTCAGTAAGCAGTGCATCGGGCAGACAATGCAGCGCAATTCCGAGTTCCGCGCACAAAATCTGGAGTGCGTAATCTCGTCGCCTGCTGAATGTCGTGTAATCTCTGTTGATAAATACAGCCTGGATGTTGTGCTCGGCAACGGCTTGTCTGATGACTAGCTCTGGTGTTTGACGATAAAGTGCCAAACAGCCACCCACGGATTGGAGTTGCTGCTGCAAATCACTGAGCGACTGCAGCATAAACTGCAGACCTGGCTTGCTTTGGTAGGAATGAGGCTCAATTTGCGCGGGATCAAAAATAAAACAGGGCAGCACTTGACCGGACAGTTTTAGCGCTTCATTCAGTCCGGTATTATCGTCAAGGCGTAAATCGCGCCGAAAAATAAACAACGAAACAGCATATTGACTCATCGCATTTTTCGGCCAGATTAATCAATGGCACCGGCTTGCTTTAATCGAGCACGCAGCTCTTCCACTCGCTTACGATTAACACCAAAGTCGCCATAACCGGTGCGTGATGCTGACCGGATGTGTATCAACTTTGCATTTGTATCCATGATTACATCTATGTCGTCGACAAAACGAAAAATCAGACTGGTTGCGGTGGCATGCAAGGTGTTTTCGGCTTCCAGCGAAATCACTGTGCGGCTTTGCAGCAGTAAGGCGTTTTTCAACTCGGCCCATACTTTGTCAGGCTGTCCGGAAAACTTAAACGGCTCAATAAAATGCCCGCCATCGCTTGCCTGACTGGATACACAGTTAGGGGATTCCGGGCAAGGAAGGAGTTTTTTCTCTGATGCGGCATCGGCAGAAAGGATGAATGATAGGGTCATGGCAATCACATAAAGTAGCGTTTTTAAATTCATAAAACATGAATGGCGGTTTTTTGAGTCCGCTCAATGTGGCAGGAAATTTCGCGGTGTCAACTTATTGTACGCGAGGCCTTCATTTGCCATTTATAGAATTGATGGTAGAGTCGGCAGACGCTTTAGATTCAACACATTTACTCTCATGAAAAAAATTCCCATCGGTATCAGCAGTTGTTTACTGGGCCTAAATGTCCGTTTTGATGGTGGCCATAAACGCGACTCTTATATTGCCGGCACCCTGAACGACTATTTTGATTTTCATCCGTTTTGCCCGGAAGTGGAAATCGGTCTCGGTACGCCACGGCCCACGATTCATCTGGTCAAACAAAACAATGAAATTCGTTGCGTCGGCGTAAAAAATCCCGAGCAGGATGTCACCGAACAATTGCGCGATCATGCACACCAGCAAAAGCCACTGCATGCTCAGTTGTGCGGCTATATCTTCAAAAAAGACTCTCCCAGTTGCGGCATGGAGCGCGTCAAAGTGTATGGCGGCGCTCAGCCGCATCGTGAAGGCGTGGGCATTTATGCAGAAATCATGATGCGCAATAACCCGTTATTGCCGGTAGAGGAGGAAGGACGCTTGGGTGACGCCGGATTGCGCGAGAACTTTATCCAACGTGTATACATCTATCATCGCTGGAAGAATCTGTGTGAAGAAGGCTTAACGCCACGCAAACTGACTGAGTTTCATGCAAGGCATAAACTCATTATTATGAGCCATGCTGACTATGCGCCATTGGGCCAACTATTGGCGGGCGCAAACACCGATAATATTGAAGAAGTTGCCGCAAGTTACATTGCCCAACTCATGGTCTTGCTGAAAAAAGTGGCCTCGCGCAAAAATCATGTCAATGTCTTGCAACACATTCAAGGCTATCTCAAAAAAGAATTGAGCGCCGATGACAAGGCCGAGCTTTGCGAATTAATTGAGCGATATCGACATGGCGAAGTGCCGCTGATTGTGCCCATCACCTTGCTAAAACATCATTTCCGCAAAGCGCCGGATCCGTATATTGAACAATCCTTTTATATGTCGCCGTACCCACAAGAGCTGCAGCTCATCAATCAGCTGTAAATCATGGCCAACATACTTATCATCGGTTGCGGCGCCATTGGTTTAGAACTGGCTAATGTATTGGCATCGCGTGGGCATCAAGTGACTGGCCTAAAGCGTCAGCCACCCGTTAATCCCGGCAACATTAACTTTGTTGCCGCCGACCTGACTGTCGCCGCAGATCTTGAGAAATTACCCACTCACTTTGATCTGGTTTATTTTATTGTTTCGGCAGATGGCCGTAACGAACAAAGCTACCGCGATATTTACGATATTGGTTTGAATAATCTGTTAAGTCGGTTTGCAGAAAGCAACTCTAATCCACGCTGGATATTCGTATCATCTACCAGCGTGTACGGTCAGGATAAGGGCGAATGGGTGGATGAAACATCCCTGGCGCAACCGGCCAACGCAAACAGTCTCTGGATCAGAAAAGCCGAACAGCGCCTGGAAGAGGCAAACCCCGACAATATCACTGTGCGGTTTTCCGGCATTTACGGACCCGGACGTGAATACTTGCTCAGAACCGCCAGGCAAGCCCCGCTGATTCAACAAACGCCGCCGTACTACACCAACCGTATCCATCAAGATGATTGCGTCGGCGTCTTGGCATTTCTACTTGAACAGCATCTGGTCGGCGCTAAACTGGCTCCCTATTATCTGGCCAGCGACGATGATCCGGCACCGATGTGGGAGGTCATCTCCTGGCTGGCTGCACAAATGAACTGCCCTCTGCCACATATAAAACCGGCTTCGGATGCTGCTCCAATGAATAAACGCTGCAACAATCAGCGATTAAAATCCTTGGGCTATCAATTTAAATACCCCGGCTATCAAGACGGCTACAGTGCGTTGATTAGTTTACTAGATGGCTCCAAGCCCTCATCTTGTTCTCAATAACAACTCAAACTGCTCAATCGGTACTGGCTTGCTAAACAAATACCCTTGATATTGGCTACAACCAATATTAAGGAGGAATTGTTTTTGTTCATCTGTTTCGACACCTTCAGCAATCACATTGAGATTCAGCGTCTCAGCCATGGCAATAATAGTCCGCACGATGGCTTGGTCACTGCCGTCCACAGCAATTTCTCGCACAAAGGATTGGTCGATTTTAAGTTGATGTATTGGCAAGCGCTTGAGGTATTGCAGTGACGAATAACCCGTACCAAAATCGTCCATTGAGAACTGGATGCCGATGTCCTTCAGTGAATTCATTTTTTCAATGGTGTCTTCAATGTCATCCAAAAACATACTTTCGGTCAGTTCCAGCTTTAGTCGATTTGACGGAACGGCATGGTTTTGCACAGCCGAACACACTTGGTCCACAAAATCCGGTTGATGGAATTGTTTGGCGCTGACGTTTATTGACAGAATAAGCTGCCGGGTCAAGTCGTTTTGCTGCCAAACCCTAAGCAACTGGCACGCGCTCTCAAGCACCCATTTTCCAATCGGCAGAATCAAGCCGGATTCTTCAGCAAGCGGAATAAAGTCAATGGGCGATATCAAGCCATTCGAAGGATGTTCCCAGCGAATTAGGGCTTCGGCACCGATGACATGATTGTTTTTATCTATTTGTATTTGATAAAACAGGCTGAATTGATTTTCAGCCAGCGCATGACGCAGGTCTGCCTCCATGGCCGCTCGTTCCATAATATTTTTCTGCATCTGCATGTCGAAAAAGCGAACATTGTTACGACCGGCATTTTTGGCTTGATACATGGCGATGTCAGCTTGTTTCAGCAAATCATCGCCGCGATTTTCGGCGTAGCTTTCTTGGTTGTTGAATAAGGTAATTCCGATGCTGGGGCTGTTATTGTAAATATGCGAACCAAGCAGGTAAGGTTGGTTGAGTGACTCAAGAATTTTATTGGCGATAATTTCCGTCTGAGCTGCAGCCTCAAGGGTTTGATTGCTCAAATCCTTTAACATGACAACAAACTCGTCACCCCCTAAACGCGCTACCGTGTCACCTTCGCGAACGCATGCCTGCAGTCGCTCAGCGACCTGTATCAGAAGGAGATCGCCGGTATCGTGGCCGAGTGTGTCGTTCAGCGCTTTGAAATTGTCGAGATCCAAAAAGAGCAGCGCGCCTTCCTTACCGCTTCGAGCACTAGAGGCTAGGGCTTGTTTCAGTCTATCCATAAGAAGACGACGATTGGGTAGGCTCGTGAGAGGATCAAAGTAAGCCAGACTTCTGATCTCATCCTCGGCAGCTTTGATTACACTGATATCATTGAAGGTGGCAACGTAATTTACAACTCTATCTTGCTTATCTTTTACTGCAGTAATCACGAGATATTCCGGATAAACATCGCCATTTTTACGACGGTTCCAAATTTCGCCTTCCCAGACTCCCTTAGTATCAATGGACTCCCACATCGCTTGATAAAAACTCTCGTCATGCAATCCGGACTTGAGAATTCTGGGGTTCTTTCCGACGGCTTCTTCTTGGCTGTAGCCGCTAATACGCGTGAATGCGTTATTTACCCGTAAGATTAATTTGTCCGCATCCGTAACTGTCATACCTTCCTGAGAGTTAAAAATGGTTGCCGCTATCGCCATTTCCTTTTCTACCATCTTGCGAGCTGTGATATCAGAAACGGTGCCAATCATTCGCATAGGCTCAGCGCTTTCGTTGTAAAGCACGCGTCCATGGACATTGATCCAATGCCAGGTTTGGTCTTTATGAATAATTTGGCATTCGAAAAAAAGTTTTCCGGTTTGGTACGCATCTTTAAAGCCTTGCCTGAACATCTCCCGGTCGTCAGGTGCAACATGTTGTAAGCAGACTGCTTCCCCCCATTCCGGTTGCAATGAGTCATAACCGAAAATTTGATCATGTTTGAGCGAACGCCAAGCCTTATCGTGGATCAAATCTAAATCCCACACACCAATATCGCTGGCTTCCAACGCTAGATTTAGACGATTCTCCGCTATTTCCCTATACTCTTCTGATAGCTTTTGTTCGGAGATGTCTTCCACCATTGCCGTGATATATCCAATTCCCCCGCCAATGTTACGAACACAACGCACGACTAATCGGGTAGGAATGATTTTTCCGGTACGGCTAATAAAGCGTTTTTCCAGCCGGTAGCCATCAATTTCATTGGCCAACAGCCTGGTAAACTGGGCAACATCAGCCGCTAGGTCTTCTGGATGAGTCAGCTCCTCCCAAGTAAGTCTTCGTAGTTCTTGCTCAGAATACTCAAGCATGGTGCATAAACATTCATTAATGCGGACCCAGCCTTTTTGAGGAGAGGTAATCGCCAATCCCACCAAGTCTAAATCGTAAAATGATTTGAGTTGTTCATCTCGCTGCGCCAAGCTATCCAACATGGCGTTGAACTGTCTGGCAAGTTTTGCCGCTTCATCATCGCCGCTCACAACGGCACGAATTCCTGTTTCACCGTTTTGCACGGCATCTGCGACTTCCTGAATGACATAGAGTCTGCGAGTCAAGAAGCGACTGGCCTGCATGGAAAAAATGACGGTCAAAATGATCGCTGTCAGCGCATAAATCAGTCCGTTTTGCCATATTTCTGCGACTTCTGCGTTAAAAGCCGTTAGGTCTAAGCCAATCCGTGCCCAGCCAATTTGCTTGTCCGCCAGAATGATAGGGTCGATAACATCAAGCAAAGTTGCCGATTCTTGCAGAACTTGTTGTTCTGTTTTCTGTGGCAAATCGTTCATATACAACCCGATTTTGGTCGGATCATTGTGAGCCAGTACTTGACCATTAAGATCAAGCACAATGGCATGGCGTAGATTGGGATAGCGTGAGATACCTATGATGATTTCCTGTAAGCCACTGAAATCACGGGCTAATACCCATACGCCGGAGGATGTTGCCAAACTGTTGGCAAGGGCGCTGGCTTGTGCGGAATTATGACTTTTCTCCAAAAGCACCTGTCGATGGGTGATGTCCCAGACGAATAGCATCATAATCAAGGCCACAGTCATGACAGTGCCGATGATTAATTGCTTACGCAGACTGCTAAATAGACTTGTTCTAAGTCGATTGAGCATCACTTGCGCGCCACCACTGGACGCACCTCTTTCTCAAAGCGTTCGATGTATGTCTTCGCATTGTCGTAGCTGGCATCATCAGCTAAATAAAATCTGGATGTCTCCATGCCGGCAAGAATCGATTTGCCTTCCGGTATCTCTGCCAGCTTAAGAAGTACCTCCCTAATTTGTTCGCGAATGCCTTCCGGCACATCATCTCGCACCATGACCGAGTTGTTTATTAATGACGGTGTTTCCCAAATCTGGGTGAGTTGAGCGGCCTCAGCAGGATGGTCCTTTTGAAATAACCGCCATGGCGGAGGCCAGGTCGCACCCGCATCGGATTTGTTCAAATAGACATTCATGATGGACGATTCTTGAGAGCCAACGTAGACATTCTGGATGTCGCGATTGATGTTAATACCATGTGTATGTAGGAAATACTGGGGCATGATTGTAGCGGCAAGGGCTGTTGATGACGGGTAGCTTACTGTCTTGTGCTTTAAATCTTCAGGCCGCTTGATCCCACTGTCTTTACGGATGATAAAGATTCCTTTGAAGTCCTTCGAATCTCCAGCCATAGCGATAACATGGTAGCCAAACTCGATGGCTTGGAGCGTCTGCCAGGGATTTGGCAATAGAAATGCGGGACCCCGATCCGCGTATTTTTGCTCGAAAGCCTGATAGTCGCGTGAAGCTTCCAGTTCAACTTTTACGCCCTGTAATTGCTTATTGAGGTAGTCAACAAGAGGCTGATAAGCGGCGCTAAGTTTTTCCGGGTTGTGCAGAGGATGAATAGCTAAGCGATAGACTGATACGGCCGCATTGTTAGGGGTGTTGCTATAGTGCAATGGTATTTCTTCAGGAGATTGCTCACAACTGGCCAGCTGCAATAGGGCAAGCATACCTAAAAATGCGGCAATTACTTTCATGAATCCATTTCCAATTTGCTTCGAGGGACCTAAGAAGTAGTCTAGTCTGAAAAACTGCTTCTATGACGGAATCAAGGTTACTCCTTCTTTTGAATCAACCAGTACGTTACGCCCAATGCTAGTAACACCAACGCCGAGGCACTGACATACTCTGCCGGCAAGCTTTTGTAATCGAACACAATCACTTTACGAGAGATAGCCATTAACGCGGTTGCCACCACCAGTTTGACCGGGATAACGTCGCTGCGTATATAAAGAGTAATGTTCAGAAAGATTTCGATGGCAATCAACACGGCAAGAAATGCCCCGAATGTTTCCAGCATGTCGTTGATGGTCATTAACATGACAGGCGGCTGGGCAATTTTGTCGTAAATTACATAAACAACATCAACAATCCCAAACAGAATGACGACTACCATCAGCAGCGCCAAAAATTTAACCCCGATTCGAATAGTACGATGTAAGACTTGGATAAACGGATCTTCGTGCTGCATCGGTAATTCTTCGTGCCTTTCTGGTGTCACCTGGCTGATCAACTTGGCACGCAAATGTGACAACAACGGTGCGATTACATTTCTATTGGCCGCTAAGCCTGCGGGCGTGAAATCCTTGGCAAAGAAATTGTTAAAGCCGGGGATGTTGGTTAGCTGATTACTGTCAACGCTCTCAAAGCCCATGCTCCAGTAAGGAAACGAGCGTTCCGTGATGTGCTGTTTTTCAATGATAGTGACATCGGTATGACGCGGATCTTTTTCTATGAGTGCAAACATACTGGTAACGCTAGCTTCATCGCCTTCAAGTACCTGTAAAAAGGTGTTGTTTGAAAACAATAAAATGCCGGTGATGTTTTTGGCGCTGTTATGTGCCCGGCACTCTTTTAATAGCTTTAAAAGGTCTTCAGTTTCCCACTCATTCAACGCTGTACTGGCATAAACCAATCTAATCATGACTGCCTTCCTCGTATTTTTATTATTGGCATGACGACTTTATCGAAGCTATCACAAAATCAAATAACTAATTCAAGTTTTTTGCACATATTTTGTCAAAGTTTTGTAAAGGTTCTGATACAATGAATTCTCCCTAAGACTACGCAAAGATGCCTATGTCCATCCAAAAGGATAATTCCGCGCAATATCTCATTAGCACCGTGACGAAAAGGTCTGGCGTTAAGTCGGATCTTGTCAGAGCATGGGAAAGACGTTACCAGGCTGTGACGCCAACGCGAACTGCTGGTGGTCATCGTGTGTATACCGATATGGATATTGCCCGGCTGAAACTGCTCAACGAAGCCACTTCCAATGGCCACAGTATCAGTCAGATAGCCAAGTTGCCGTTGGATGATCTAAAAAAACTACTTCAACAAGAATCTACCCATGCGGTATCTCAGCCAGTGCAGACCATGACCAGCGAGCGGCGTTTCCTGGCCGAAGACTATATCGGCAAGTGTTATGCAGCGGTGCTCGCTTTTGACGCACACGCGCTGGAGTCGCATTTTGAAAATGCCATTGTTGAATTGGGGCCGCAGCAATTTATTGAAAATCTGCTGACGCCATTGCTGACACAAATTGGCGATCGCTGGCGCAGCGGCGAGTTGCGCCCAGTTCACGAGCACATGGCCTCGTCTATTATTCGCTCGTTAACGTATATTCTGCGGAACAATACGCCTTGTGCCGCAAACGCTCCAAAGATGATTGTGACGACACCAATCGGACAGTTACATGAACTCGGCGCATTATTGGCCGCAATAATTGCCGAATTTAAAGGCTGGAAAGTGACTTATCTGGGGGCCAATCTCCCTTCAGAAGAAATTGCCGCCGCCGTTAAGTTCACCCATGCGAAAGCAGTGACTTTAAGCATCAGCTTTAACTCTGATGATCTGGTGGTACCGCGGGAGCTGCGCAAATTACGCAAACTCATTGGTAACGATAAGGTCCTCATTGTCGGCGGACGGGCAGCCGGTTACTATGAGGCGGTGCTGGATGAAGTGGGCGTGTTAAAAATCACCAGCTATGAACACTTTAGAGCAATGTTGGACGACCTAGCTGCGAAACATTACGAAGAGATCCAGTGCTCCACGGACATATAGTCGAGCCCTTTAAATTACACGATTGAGATTTATGGAAATTTATTTAATTCGCCACACCGCAACCGCAACGAATCCGGGTTTTTGTCATGGTCAATCCGACGTTCCTCTGGCTGTCAGCTTCGATAACGACGTTACTGCCCTGCATAATAAATTACCGGAATTTAATGATGATTGTCTGGTGTTTAGCAGTCCATTAAGTCGCTGCCTGAACTTGGCCGAAACCTTCTCTGATACCGTTCAAAGCGATGATCGCTTGCAGGAATTAAACTTTGGTGACTGGGAAGGCAAGCGTTTTGATGATCTGCCTGCTGATGTACTCAGGCATTGGACTGAAAACTATGTCACCGCGGCACCGCCCAATGGCGAAAGTTTTACGGATTTATACCAACGCGCCGGAGAATTCTGGAAAGAGCTTCTCGCCACGAAAGCCGAGCAAGTCTTAATCGTTACTCATGCCGGCATTATTCGAGCTTTACTGGCGAATGCATTGAGCCTGCCGCTGACTAGCGCATTTCAGCTGCGCATTGATTCAAGTTCCGTGAGTAAATTGCGTTACAGCGATGATTTTCTCTTTGTCGAATACGTCAATTTGTAAATCCCCCCTCCTCGTTTGCTAATAAACCTCAAGATTACCGGTACTTGGAGGCAATCCTCTCGTCCCGAAACTATTTTCCATGAAGCCTCTAGCCATTTTCGGCACCGGTTCTGATGCCGGCAAAACCACGATAGTCATGGCCTTGTGTCGGATTTTTGCCGATCAGGGCCTAAAAGTCGCACCTTTTAAGGCGCAGAATGTATCCAACAATTCAGCGGTAACGATTGAAGGACGGGAAATTTCCCGCGCCCAATGTCTTCAGGCAGAAGCGGCCCGGATAGAGCCCAGCGTTTTATTCAATCCGGTATTGCTCAAATCCCAGGGTAAAGGTTCTGTGCAGGTAATCGTCAACGGGCTGGTGACTCAAAATCAGTCAATTGCTGACTATTTTCAACACATCGATGAGTTAAAGCAGCAGGTCAATCTGTCTTTTAGCCAGCTTCAACAAGAGTACGATTTGGTGATTGCCGAAGGTGCCGGATCACCCGTTGAACTGAATCTGCTGAAAAAAGACCTGTCCAATACTTACATTGCCAACGCTTTTAACACCCAAAATATTCTGGTTGCTGACATTGAGCGTGGCGGCGTGTTTGCGTCGATTTACGGCACACTGGAATTGATGGATCCGGTCATGCGCCGTAATTTGATCGGTGTAATCATCAACAAGTTTCGCGGTGACCGGCAATTTTTTACCGAAGGTGAAACAATCATTCGTGAGCGTTTTGGCGTGCCGGTGCTCGGCGTATTACCGTATCAAACGCTGAATATCGACATGGAAGACTCGCAATCCTTAAGCAACTATCAACAGCGTTTGGGCGATGTCAAAGTGCGCATCGCGGTGATCGCCACACCGGGTCTAAGTAATTACAACGATCTCGATCCGCTGATGGCCGATCCTGAGCTGGATGTGGAAATAATCAATGCCTTTCGGTCATTGGCGGGATTTGACATGCTGCTGCTGCCGGGCAGTAAAACAGTGATTCGGGATCTGCAATGGTTAAAAACTAACGGTTTATTTAAGCAAATTCAGCAATTTGATAAGCCCATATTCGGCATTTGCGGCGGCTACCAAATGCTTTGTCGACAACTGCGCGACCCCGACGCACTTGAACATGACTTTGCCATCATTGAATCAGGATTTGGTTTGATTGGCGATGAGGTGCTTTATCAGCAGCCTAAAATTCTTGCCCGCGGTGAGTATCAATTATTTTCCAACTACGCCGTTAAGGGTTACGAGATTCATTGCGGTCGCTTGGCTAACTATCCGTTTTACTATCTATCAGAAAGCGGCTCCGTTGCGGGCACTCATGTTCACGGGGTGTTTGATGACGACAACTTTCGCACCGATTATTTCAAAGCTATCAATCCGCAATATCAGGGTTATGCCTACGCACCTTACCGCGAAGGGCTAATTCAGG
>JABFRC010000328.1 GCA_013141375.1 Methylococcaceae bacterium
CTTTACTTCAGCCCGCGCTTCAGCTAGTAATTGCTCGATGGCAGGCAGCACATGTTCGGGTTTAATTTGCGAAAATAACGGTAATGGGCTGTTGATTAATAGTGGGTTAGACATGGTGTTACCAAAGGGGTAATGGCGAGAAAGAATTAGTCTTCAAAAAATATCGCGGTTTTAGAGAGATGATCGTGCCAGCAGTGTTTTTTCTTGTCGATGAGCATCCACAAAAAGCCGCAACCTAAGGCCAACCAAGATAACACGGCAAATGCAAAGCGCAAGCCGGCTTGCGGCCAGCTGATGACTTGTTTGTCGAGAGTTAATACTTTGATTTTCCAGGCGCGAAGGCCCAATGTCTGACCGCCGTGGGTCCAGAACCAGCCGTAAAAAAAGAAGCTGATGGCAAAGAGATAAAATCGATAAAACCAGAGATAACTGCTTGTTGCCGCGGCTCCAGAATCAAACGGGAGTAACAATGCAGTTGCAACGAATAACAGCGCAATAAGTAAGAGGAAGTCGTAAAGCATCGCCGCAAATCGGCGAAAAAAACCGGGAGCCAATATTAAATCGGCGCCCGGTTTAGATAGGTTTTCGGTGTTTTTTGAGCTGGACAATTAGTCTTTAAACAAGGCCAGCTTTTGACCGAAGTACATGCACATCGCGATTAGAAAGCCAAACATTGCTAGAGAGAATAGAAAAGGCGGCCTATGGAACAGAAGAATAAAGAAATCTGTTGCAAAAAGGCTAGTTAATAAAGGTTGGTCAATTAAGCCATTTATAATCTTTTTGAACATAACAATTCCAATTAAGCTCGCTCTGAAGGGCGAATTTTTAAAGTTAAGGTGTCTATTTTCTAGTTTTGCTGCATCAGTAAACTTAAAAATGCTATCACCAGCAGCTTTCTACAATCGCGATTCTACTATATAGAAAAGGGGAATGTAAAAGAAAAGAAGCTTGTCGGTTGGGTTGAGATTCGTTCAAATGATATGATTGCCACAATCGCTAAACCAACAGGGAGTGAGAGCCATTTTAAACTTTTTAAAAAAAATCATTAAAGGGAACAAAGCTGAGGTAGCACCTGCGACCCCAGTCGATACGAATGTCAGAATTTATGCGCGATCTGAACATACTATTTCCCGGTCACAAATCAGCGAAAATGCGCTTAAGGTTTTGTATAGACTACAAAAAGAGGGCTACGAAGCCTATCTGGTTGGTGGCTGTGTCCGCGACTTGTTATTAGGTAGAGAGCCCAAAGACTTTGATGTCGTCACCAACGCTGATCCTGAACAAGTTAAAAAAGTTTTCCGAAACTGCCGATTGATCGGTCGTCGCTTTCGTTTAGCTCATGTCCATTTCGGCCGCGAAATTATTGAGGTTGCCACTTTCCGTGGTGCCAGCGACTCAGAAAACAATAAACAGGTGCTGGATAAAGAAGGTCGCCTGTTGCGGGATAATATCTATGGCAGCATAGAAGAAGATGTCTGGCGTCGTGATTTCACTGTCAATGCCCTGTACTACAACATCAAAGACTTTTCAGTCGTCGATTATGTTCACGGCATGGACGATCACAAAGCCGCGACTTTAAAACTTATCGGCGACCCGGCAACACGATTTCGTGAAGATCCTGTGCGAATGATCAGAGCAGTGCGTTTTGCCGTCAAACTGGGTTTTAATATCCATGCCGATTGTGAAAAACCAATGCATGATCTTGCCGGGTTATTGGCAAGCATCCCTTCTGCCCGTCTGTACGATGAAGCCCTAAAGCTGTTTTTATCCGGCTATGCCCTGCAAACTTTTGAGATGCTCAGGCATTACGGCTTGTTTAAAGAGTTATTTCCGGCAACTGAAGCCAGCCTGGCGATTGAAGAAGATGGTTTTCCAAGGCAATTGCTGGTCAAGGCACTGGAAAATTCCGACAACAGAATTGCCCAAGGCAAAACAGTTACCGCATACTTTTTGTTCGCCGCATTCTTGTGGGAACCCGTGCAAATTCTGGCGAAGAAAAAGCTGTCTCGAGGCGATCCTGAATTTATCGCTTATCAAGAAGCCGCTAACGAGGTGCTTTCCAGACAAGTCAAAAGTACCGCAATGCCTAAACACATCACGCTGGCGATGCGCGAAGTCTGGAGTTTGCAGCCCAAATTTAATATCCGTGTAGGCTCCAAACCGAGTCGATTGTTAACGCATCCGCGCTTCCGAGCAGGTTATGATTTTCTGCTATTACGGGCGGAATCGGGTGGCGCAGACGCTGAGGTAGCGGAATGGTGGACGCGTTACCATCTTGCCGATGAAAACGAGCAACGCAAAATGACCCAGCCGCCGCGCGGCGCAGCCACTGGCAAGCGTAAAAGAACGTATCGCAGAAAACCGAAAAGCGACACGCCCAGCCCGGATGCATAACTCATGGCTGACAAAGTAAGAGCATTTATAGGACTGGGCAGCAATCTTGCCATGCCCAGCCAACAAATTACTCAAGCACGCACGGCGATAGCGGCAACGAACGGAATTCAAGAACTAGCCTTTTCCAGCTTGTACAAAAGCGCGCCGATGGGCCCTCAAGATCAGCCTGATTACGTCAATGCGGTGATGGCGATTGCCACCGACTTATCTCCCCTCGAACTCTTAAAAATCTTGCAACGGATTGAACACGAGCATGGCCGGGTAAGAAATGGAGAGCGTTGGGGGCCGAGAACACTGGATCTGGATTTATTACTCTACGGCGATCAGCAAATTCAAGTGCCGGACTTAACCGTGCCGCATGTCGGTATTGCCGAGAGAGAATTCGTTTTGTACCCCCTTTATGAAATTGCACCTGACTTGACTGTGCCAGGTAAAGGTAGTTTGAGCGACTTGGTTGCCAACTGCCCGTTACGCGGTTTGCAGCGCTTAACTCAATCATGATTCAATCGAAATCCCTTCCTCTGACCATCACCGATTTGACAGTGATGAAACAACGGGGTGAAAAAATCACCTGTCTGACCGCTTACGATGCCAGCTTTAGCGCAGTTATCGATAAGGTGGGCATTGATGTCATTTTAGTCGGCGACTCGTTAGGCAATGTTATTCAAGGCCATGCCACTACGTTACCGGTCACCTTGAGAGACTTGGAATATCACACCCAATGTGTTGCTAAAGCCAAACAACGGACATTTGTCGTCGCTGATTTACCTTTTTTGGGCTACACCACGCCGGTGCTGGCCGCCAAAAATGCCGGTAAATTGCTGCGCGCCGGGGCGCAAATGGTCAAGCTGGAAGGCGCCAAAATCGATTGCGTTAAATTTCTGGTCGATCAAGGCGTGCCTGTTTGTGGGCATTTGGGGCTTCAGCCGCAATCCATCAATCTTTTGGGCGGCTACAAAGTACAAGGTAAAACCGAACAAGCTGCGCAGCAATTGCTTGCTGAAGCTCTGCAACTGCAACAGGCAGGCGCACAATTATTGGTATTGGAATGCGTTCCGGCGATACTCGCCAAAAACGTCAGTAACCAACTGGAAATTCCAGTAATCGGCATCGGCGCCGGTGTCGATTGCGATGGCCAAGTGCTGGTGCTTTACGACATGCTGAACATCGGCGTTGGCAGTCGCCCTCGCTTTTCCAAAGACTTTTTGCAAGATGCCTGCTCGATTGAAGAAGCCATTGCCGCTTATCATCAAGCCGTCAAACAGCTGAACTTTCCGACTGCAGAACACAGCTATTAAGCATTATGCTCATCGTCAACACAGTTTCTGAATTACGCTGCACGATCAAAACCTGGCGTCAGGCGGGC
>JABFRC010000035.1 GCA_013141375.1 Methylococcaceae bacterium
GTAAAATACAGTCTTTAAAATTAAACCACTTAAGGTCAAAATGGAAACGTCACAAGCATCCCACTATGATTGTATTTTAATCGGCTTGACTGAGGCTGGGTTAATACTTGATTGCTTGGGCAATCAATTAGTACTTCCGACGTTTACAGATGGTAATGATTGGGCTCTTCAATATATTGGGAAAATTGGCATCGCGTCCTATGATCCTGAATTTGAGTGTTGGAGATTTGTACCGTATTTGGATCAAAGCTTGAGACGAGTGTTTGAATTAGATGATGAATATGAAATTGGTTGGAGTAATGAAACTAAAGGTAACAATTGGACAGCACCGATCGGCATTATACCTGGTGAAAACGGGGCTTTTATCAAAGATGATACAGATGATGTATGGATACCTGTCCCACCAGAATTTTTTATTATGTGTGAACAATATAATCAAACACCAGAAAGTGTTTTAAGATCATTCATTGCCGATGTTTGTGAAATAAAAAATTATGATCGTGAACCAAGGGCTGATGGCTATTGTTCCAACGGCAGTGATGAACGTAGATTGGCAGATGAATATTTCTCCCGCGCTTTCTGGAACGTGGAATAGTTTAAGATTTGATATGACGACAAATTGATCGTAACACCTATTTTTTTGTTTTTTCTTTTTTTATCTTTTTTAAGGGCGTTGCAGGCCACGAATACCAAGGCTTGCAGCGGACATATAACGACAGATTGATAGTGTTATGACGACAAATTGATCGTTATACAACGACAGATTGATTGTTTCAGGTAGACAGATTGATCTTATATAACGACAAATTGATCGTTGCTGTTTTTTCGTTGTTTTAGGCCTGTTCCAACAGAATAATTCCATTACCTGTTTTATCCATATGACGACAAATTGATCGTCATATAACGACAAGCATTATTAATTGTCGTTATTTAGGAAGAAGCGTATAGTGAGACATCAACTATCTCATGTCGTCATAACGTTTTGGAACAAACATCCCAGCTTACCGTTGTTAAATCCAATAAGGTTGTGGAAGCAAGTTACATGCTTTCACTGGCCGAACAACGTGTTTTATTGGCGTGCATTGCACAGATTGATTCTACTGCGGTATTGACTGAAGACTATCGTTTTGAAATAACTGCGTCCGGCGTTGCCGATCTAGCAGGGCTTGAAAGCTTATCAAATACCTATCGCGATTTAAAAAAAGCCTCTGAAAAGCTCTATGAGCGCAGCGTTATCATTGATGATCCAGATCCGGATAACCCCAAAATAACCCAACGAAAAACACGTTGGATCAGCAGTATTGATTATGTGCCTGGCGAGGGTAAGTTGGTATTAAGTTTTGCTGTCGGCATTATTCCCTATCTGTCCCAATTATCCCGCGAATTCACCAAGTACAAATTAAAGCATGTTGCCAAATTTGAAAGCGTGTATTCAATCAGGCTGTATGAGCTGTTAGTACAATGGAGCTCGGCTGGTGAACGTGAAATCGAAGTCGAATGGTTTAAACAACAGTTCCAGGTAGGCGACAAATACAGTCGTGTCGTTGATTTGAAGAAACGTGTAATTGATCCGGCAATTGCAGAGATTAACGAGCATTCAAATTTTTGGGTGAAATATGGCCAGCGTAAATCTGGCAAAACGATTACACATTTTCAATTTCAGTTTGGGCTAAAGGATGAGCCAAAGAAATATAAGCATTTGTCTGATGAAGAAATTAACCGCCAGGCCAAGCCTGGTGAAACCAAGGCGGCGGTTGTTGCGCGTTTGACAGGTACATCGCTATCGGAGTTCGCAAAGCCAGGGGAGTCGTTTGAACAGGCGATAGATCGGAAACGGAGTTTGGCTGAGGTTAAGAGGAAGTTGCGTTAACTGATCACAGTCCCAGCAAGGCCACTATGCAACATTCAAGTATTTCAGCGTATGGCGGCTGCAAAACTGTAAGCTGTTGTTCAATGCCAAAGTTTGTCATCGCTTCCGATGGAAAGATGCTCAATAGTCCCCGGCTGTCGGCTTGAGCGCACAGTTGGGCGTCACCATTACAATGCCAACGGACTTGTACCGAGCGAGTAAGTCACCCCACAGTTCGTCGTCAGAGATATAGAAGCCCTTTGGCATCTTGCTAGTGAGTCCACTACGCCTCAAGAGACTGTCCTCTTCCTTGGTGATGGTGGCGAATCTAACGTTTTCATCAAGCACCTTCGCTATCTCGTCAAGCGTTGCCTTTTGAGAAAGTGCTGTCAACATCTTGCTAATAACCAACAATGGTACGACGTGCTCTTTAACGACGAGCTTACGATCATTGAGCCTCCTTGCCTCCCGAGAAACGCTCCCATCTTTCCAGACGATTTTTTCCCAATCAGGGGTTCCGGTGCCTTTGACGTATCCGTGCTTGTAGCAGTAATACTGGTCAACGAAATGGCGAAAATGTCGTGTTCGTCCATTCCAGAGCTCGAGCTGGATATGTTCTAGCTCGATCCGAGCATTGGTTTCGTTCTCGTAACTGACAGAGTTCATGATGACGCCCAACGCGCCGGTAGGCAGGGCTGAAGCGTCTCCATTAGCTGGTTAGCGCTCATCTTGGTTTTCGTTTCGCTCATTTGTAGGGAGTGCCATCTTTATGAGCAAACTCCCAGCTGCCATCAATACGTAATGCCTTAAGATCGTCATCCGGGTAAATTCCTTCGTCGCCTGTAGTTCGGTCGCCAATCTCAAGATAGACGACTTCTTCGGTTGTGTTATTCAGTAACCGATGGCCGTTTCCCGTCCCTGCTTTGAATCCAGCGCACATTCCCGGCTCTAACTCCGTGAAGCCTTCGTCGGTATGTAAAGTGGGGCGACCACGCAATATATAGATGAATTCATCTTGGAGCGTGTGCGCGTGGCGTATGGACGAGACCGCATTCGGAGCAAGGCTGGCGAGATTGACACCAAAGTTCGTCAGCCCAAATAAATCACCGAGAACACGCTTCTCTCTTCCGAACATTTGGGAGGCGAATGGCTCTGGGTAGACGGATGGCTTGGTTCGAACTGGAATGTTGGTTGCCATGATGGCGACGGGTTTTGAGTTCTTAGTCGTCATGGTCTTCTGCCATTAATTATGTTCAACAAGTTATTAGATGGTTGCCATATATCATCCTTAATTATCAAACCCTAGGCAATAAGCTCCGTAAATTTGCACATGGTACTAACTGCATAACAACGAGCGCAGTATCGTTGAGCGTGTCAATGCCCGTTTGAAAGATGAATTTGGTGGACGCTTTGTGAGGGTGCGCGGTCATGCAAAGGTTATGTGCCTTATAACTATATAGGCCCACACCTCTCAAAATAACGCCTCTTTTGGGGTTGTAAGCCGGAACCCCAGAAAATTTTGTCACATTGAATAAACCTATTTTGTGTATTCCAGCAACCAGTTCCGATTCCACTCAGACCATCGATTCCGTAAAGTGGACCCCGAAAACCGGACAATAATTTAAGATGGTAGCCTGGAATAACCAGGAGCGGGTTTTGAGTGAGAAAAAGCGTAAGATTTTTACCGGTACCCAAAAAGCTAAAGTGGCTTTGGAAGCGGTGAAAGGCACGAAAACGGTTAATGAGATTGCCCAAGAGTTCGGCGTCCATCCGACCCAAGTCAATCAATGGAAAAAAGACTTATTGGAGAATGCAGGTAGCTTGTTTGAAGGCAAACGCGGGCCGAAGCCAGTGGATGCCCAGAGCGACCCTGAGCGGTTGTACGCCAAGA
>JABFRC010000235.1 GCA_013141375.1 Methylococcaceae bacterium
ATGCGGCAGTCCCGCCCAGACCACCACCGGCACCAGTAATTAAAAAGACTTGTTTGCTTAATGGCATGAGGCTATCCAGGTAGTCAATTGTTCCGGTGAAGTAATTAACGCATCGGCACCCCAGGTTTCGGGGGTATCACCGGTTTTAAGATATCCGTACAATGCGGCAAGTGTTTTCATTTTGGCGCTTTTTCCTGCGGCAATATCATGCTCAGCATCGCCGATATAAACGCATTCTTCGGGTAAAACCTCTGCCTGCCTGCAAGCCGCCAGCATGGGCTCAGGATGCGGCTTGGAATTGGCAGTCGTATCGCCACTGATAATACAGGCAGCGCGACCCTTCAATTGCAGTGCCTCCATCAAAGGCTGGGTAAATCGTTCACGCTTATTGGTAACTACACCCCACTTTAGACCTCGACTCTCAATTGCAGCCAGAGTATTCTCCATACCTGGGAAAAATCGTGTGAATTCGGCAATGTTGTCTTGGTATCGATCGAGCATGGTAGTCAAAATGGCGGCGACTAATGTGTCGTTAGCGTTTGGTTGACTGGTACGAATCATTGCAGCCGCACCGTAAGATATTAATGGCTTAATTTTCTCAGTCTCGACCTTGGCAAAACCATGGGCTATCAATGCATGATTAAGACAGGCAATTAAATCAGGTGCAGTATCAACTAACGTTCCGTCAAGATCGAATAGTACACAAGACAATTTGAACTCTAAAGCCATGGAAAATCAAATAGCTCGCTTGAAGGCCGCAATGTAATTGACATCTACATCTTTACCCAAATTAAAACGCTTATTGAACGGATTGTATTCAATCCCTACCATGCCTTGCAGTTCTAAGCCGGATGCGCGCGCCGACTGACTTAATTCAGACGGTTTGATAAAGGTTTTGAAATCGTGCGTGCCTTTGGGCAACATTTTTAATACATGTTCAGCAGCGACAATCGCCAATAAATAAGCTTTTGGCTTACGATTCAAGGTGGAAAAAAACACCATGCCGCCTGGTTTAACCATTTTTGCGCAAGCTGCGATGATCGAACCGGGATCGGGCACATGCTCCAACATTTCCATACAGGTGACATGATCAAAAGTACCGGCCTGTTGCTCTGCCAAGGTTTCAGCGCTAATTCGTTGATAATGTGCGTTGACGCCTGACTCAAGCCCATGTAATTCGGCAATATCAATCAGCTCTTCGCTTAAATCGACACCCAAAGCATCAGCGCCTTGTTTGGCCAGGCCTTCGGTCAAAATACCACCACCACAGCCGACATCCACCACTCGCTTACCGGAAACATCGACAAAACGGCTTATAAACTCTAAACGCAAAGGATTTATGTCGTGCAGGGTTTTAAATTCGCCTTGCGGATCCCACCAGCGTTCAGCCATCGAGCCGAATTTGTGGATTTCGTGCAAATGTACGTTTTCAGTTGCTGTCATATCGCAATGCCTTAAATAGTTGGTTATATTCTACTGTATTACTAGGTTATTCGTCATCGCCTAGTTTGCTTTAGGGCAGTATATTATTTCACACTCACGCCAGAAACAGCTTCTGTCAACACTTGTTTGGCCCGCTGTTCGGCTCCGGAAGGAAGATGATGTTGACGGGTATCGATCCAGACCTTGATATCCTGCCATACGGTTTGGGCTTGTAAATCGCGTAACAGCATGTGATAGCCCTGAGGGTAAAACGCCACAGTATTATCGCTGCCAGATTGAAAAAGCTGTTGCAAAAAAGCATAGGTGGGTTGTTTAGGGATGACTTGATCCTTCTCGCCATACAACATTAAGACTTTGCCATGTAAAAAAGAGGAACTTGCAAAGGCTTGATCCATAAGGTCCGACAGTCCATATATCGCCTCAACACGAGTGCCTTTAATTACCCACGGATCTTTATACATGGCCTGTAACATCGGAATATTATCGGAAGGTAGAATCTTGACACTTTCCCCCGTTAGCGTTAACCAAGGTGCGGTATGAGCCAATGTCCACAACAATGCAGTTTGATACCAAGGCATGGTGGAACGCGCCCATAAAGCAGGTGCCGCCAAAATGACGCCGGAAATTTCAAGCATGGGCGATTGAGCTAGCGAAGATAAGATGACTGCACCGCCCATGCTTTCACCAACCAAATAAATAGGAAGCTCAGGATGGCGATCTTTTAAAAGACGAACAAACGCTTTCAGGTCGTTGATATAGGCATCACTTCCCGCCCATTGACCACGCTTTGGTGCTGCACCAAAGCCGCGCTGATCATAAGCAAAACAGGCAACCCCTTGATTACTGAAAAACTGTCCGGCTTGATCAAAAAAACGGCTGTAGTCATTAAAACCATGTAGCGCGACAATTATTGCGCGTGGTGGTGTTTTAGATTGCCAATGGCGCAATGGTAAATGCGCGCCATCTTCGGTCAGGAATGTATTACTACCAAGTTGCGCTTGATTGACCGGCGCACCTACGCCGTAAAATTTAGGTGTGCAACCGACAAGAATCAGTAGTAACAAAGGTAAAAACAATTTACGCAAACGCGGAGCACCTAATATTCGGAGGAGATTAGGCCGCGACCAATCTAAAGTCGCGGCTTATAGTGACGTATTATTTCTTACGAAAATTCTGCAGATATGGCCAAACTGTTGAAGTCCATTTGTCTGCGGCAACATTAGCAATGCGATTAAGGATATCAAAAAGCTCGGTAATGATATCAACCGCCCTATCCAGACGAGCCTTATTCTTTTCTGATTTTAGGTTATCTCGCCATTGCAAATAATGCATACCTAAACCACTCACAAATACTGGCTTGAATAGCCACATTTCAACCAACGAAATCAACCACATGTAAATAAATGAAGCAGCCATACCCATACCAGCCAAAATGACCAACCAGGCAAACATAGGATGAATTTTGGTTAACCACCAGGACAAAATATCGGCCATCAAAAATGCATAGGGCATACCAACAGCAATGCACTTGATTTTAACCGGCGTGGTTTCGGAAAAACTAAAAATAACGCCGACAAACATAAAGATAAAACTGATGCCGAACAAATGGATATGAGAAACCCTGGTCAATGAAGAAAAGGTTGCTCCTTCATCTTGTTTGGCCAGCGCTTTTAAATTCTCAAACTTAGTTAAATCAGGGATACCGGATGCACTGGCGTTATGACACATGACACAACGCGTTTCAATAATTTTATCGATGCCGTCATCCTTATAATCATAAATATCAGCGCCATCTCTGGCCCATTGCATGATGGCAAAACCTTCTTGTTCAGGCGCATTGTCCTTCATCGACCCATTTAATTTTTGCTCCAGCACAGTACCTGAGCGGTTACCGTAGTAGCTGTAAACAATGTCATCGACAGACAGGCCAAATTTGCCGTCAGCCATGCCATGGGTAAATAAAATTTGAATCAACGCAAACAAATAACCTACTGCCACGGTACATAGGTAGCCAGTAAACAATACCTTAACTGGGGTATCGTGATCTTTTAGCGGGGTATATTTAGTGGTCATAGAATTCACTTTAGGTGATTAGAAATTATTTTGGCTATTGTTATCAGCCTTGGTGGTGAGTTTAGCATCAAACCACATTATCCTTACGCGCTTGCCTAAGCTCCAAAAGTAAATACAGCGTTTACTTTTATTAACACTTCACAGGACAATGCTAAGACTTTAATCGCTTATCAACCTATTGGCTTATCGTGCTCAATATCATTTGGATTGGTTTCTTTCTTATTGCCTTTGTTATCGCCATGTTCAAATTATTAGTACTTGGCAATCAACAGGTTTTCGCCGACATCATGACTGCTCTGTTCAGTCAATCCAAAGCCGCCTTCGAAATCGCCTTAGGATTAACCGGCGTGTTGTCTTTATGGCTGGGCATCATGCGCATTGGCGAACAAAGCGGCTTTATCCGATTATTGACTAGCGCCCTCACCCCGTTATTTAGCCGATTAATGCCGGAAGTGCCCTTAGATCATCCGGCCTTGGGTGCCATGATGATGAATATATCCGCAAACGCACTGGGCTTGGATAATGCCGCAACCCCCATGGGCATCAAGGCAATGCAGGAATTACAAACCCTAAACCCCACCCCGGAAACAGCCAGCAATGCCCAGATTTTGTTTTTGGTGATTAACACCTCCAGCGTCACGCTGTTTCCGGTGACTATTTTTACTTACCGTGCCCAGTTGGGTGCGGCCAATCCCACCGATGTGTTCATACCAATATTGATTGCCACCTACTGCTCAACGCTGGCAGGTTTGCTTGCGGTTGCCGCAGTCCAAAAAATCAACTTGTTGGACAAAGTGGTTCTGGCTTACTTAGGTGGAATCACCCTCGTGATTGGCGGCCTGCTGAGCTATTTTTCCGGCTTGCCGCAACAGCAAATGCTCGAACAATCAGCGGCGGCCAGCAATATCATCCTGTTTTCGTTAATCATCGCCTTTCTTATCGGTGCCATCAATAAAGGCATTAATGCTTACGAAGTGTTTATAGAAGGCGCCAAAGAAGGCTTCCAAACTGCCATCAAGCTGATTCCCTATCTGGTAGCGATGCTGGTGGCCATCGCGGTATTCCGTGCCAGCGGCGCGTTGGAATTATTGGCGAATGGTGCGCGATATTTTGTGCAAAGCTTGGGAATGGATGACCGCTTTATAGATGCGCTACCCACGGCCTTAATAAAGCCCTTTAGCGGCAGCGGCGCCCGGGCCATGATGATAGACACCATGACCACGCACGGCGCCGATTCATTTGCCGGTCGCCTGGTATGCATTATCCAGGGCAGCACCGAAACCACTTTTTATGTGTTGGCGGTTTACTTCGGTGCGGTGGGCATCAAGCGTATTCGTCATGCAGCGACGTGTGGGATAATAGCCGACCTAGGCGGTATGATCGCCGCCGTTTTTATTACCTACGCTTTCTTTGGATAAATGCAAATACACCTTAAAACACTCGGCTGCCGCCTGAACGAAGCAGAATTGGAAACCTGGGCACAAGCCTTTCAAAAACAAGGCCACCAAATTACCCGACAAGCTGAAAATGCCAATGTAGTTGTCATCAATTCTTGCGCCGTCACCCAGGATGCAGCCAGAAAATCACGTCAGATGATTCGCCGCATACACCGCGACAACCCTCAAGCCAAACTGGTCGTCAGCGGCTGTTATGCCACGCTAAATCAAGAGGAAGCCGAATCGTTACTGGGCGTTGACTTAGTCATCAGCAACAAAGATAAAGACCAATTAGTTGAAACTACATTAAGCCAGTTAAACATGTCGACCATGCCTGCCATGTCTACCGAACCGGCAGAAATCTCGCTATTTACCCGCGGCAGGCAACGCGCCTTTGTTAAAGTCCAGGACGGTTGCCGCTATCGCTGTACGTTTTGCATCGTTACCGTCGCACGCGGTGAAGAATCCAGCCGCCCGGTGCAAGCTGTGATTGATGAAATCAATGAACTACACAACCAAGGCATCAACGAAGTCATCCTCACCGGTGTGCATTTGGGCGGCTACGGCAGCGACTTGGACAACACCCTGTCGGATTTAATCAAAGCCATCCTTGCCCACACCGATATTCCAAGACTGAGACTGGGCTCGCTTGAACCTTGGGAACTACCTGCCGACTTTTTTGAATTATTCGACAACCCGCGCTTGATGCCACACTTACATCTACCGCTGCAAAGCGGCTCGGATACTGTGTTGCGGCGCATGGCACGACGTTGCAAAACCGAAGAATTTGCCGCCATCGTCAGCCAATTAAGACAACAAATTCCGCACTTTAATATCACCACCGACATTATTGTCGGCTTTCCCGGCGAAACCGAACAGGAATGGCAAGACAGTTACGACTTCATCAAACAGACTGGTTTTGGTCATATCCATATCTTTACCTACTCACGCCGAGAAGGCACTAAAGCCGCTGGTTTACCCGATCAAATCCCGGAAGCAACTAAAAAGCAACGTAGCCAACAGCTGCACGAACTCGCTAACGAGATGAAACAGCAGTTTAACCAAGCCAATATCGGCCAGACTTTCCCGGTACTTTGGGAAGGCTACAGTGAGCCCTTACCCAACAATCAGCACCGAGTGTTTGGTTACACGCCCAATTATCTGCGCGTTGCCGGCATTATTGCGGACACCGAAGTCGTTGAGAACAAGACATTGATGACAAAACTCACCGTTAACGATGAAAGTTTTGTCTTGGGCGAATTTTTATAAAAATGACACATAGTTATACTTTCAATGCTGTGACCTGTTTCCGATAAAGCCAAGATGAGTCATTTATAATGGCGGGCCTGATTCCTCTACGCATCAAAACTTATCGGCAAGATTGCAAGGAGTTAGTATTTTCTAAAGCCCAACAATTATTCAGGAGTGAAATTATGCATAAATTTAAACTGGCAATAGCACTAATCCTTGCGTTTACAGGCATGCAAGCCCATGCAGAGCATCTTTATACGGCTGACGCTACCGTTACTGCCGAAGAAAATACCGCAATTTCATGCAAGGCAACCAACATCAGCGACAAACCACAAAAAGTTTTCGTTGAGCTGATCAATGACGACAGCAAGGTGTTATCAACCACCGACACATCCACCACACCGAAGGTAAAAGAAGCCATAATTCTGCAACCGGGAACTTCACACATACAACTTGCCAACGCCAGCTCAGGAGCACTCACCGCTCGATGCCACTTTGATATTAAGAAAGAAAAAGTCCGTGCTGGACTGGGAATTTATAAAAATCGAGGCAACGGTTCGCTGATACTTTACATCGACGCCCGCTAAATCATCCTTGCCCATCCAAGTAGCCCGTCATTGACCCCTTCAAGTACAGGGCTACTTACCGATCTTGTCAGTAAGTTTTAATTTCCGTCTTTCCACTCTCAACTGCTCTGGCTTTGTAACAAAAGCTAGTGCTACAGCCCCCTCCAGCGATTACAATAGAGGCCATATCTCCCCGAACACACCCAAATACTGATGAAACGGTTCCCAGACATGCGTAAAGCAGCAACAATTCTAGTTAACTTATTTCTTGTTTCCTTAACTGCGTGTACTCAACAACCCGTTAAGGAAGACCAAACAGTAAGCCTTCCCACCTTGGATGATTCAGCAACCTCTGAACAACTGCCACCGCTTACAGAAGTTAAAGATGGCAAAACACTTAATATTGTAAAAATTATGGATGGTGCCGCTTGTAAAAATGATTACCAGGGCGTCAAAGGTACATTTCTGGTGTATGCCAACCCTATAGACATAGAACGCATCAAACAGGAAAAAAGCACTGCCGTATTTGCCGAATTTGAAAACAAGATACAGGCATTGGCCGGCGAAGCCCTTCAACAGGCAACCGAAGCCACTAATTTAGCGGAAGACCCATTTGCACTCGGTCCCGATCAAGCCCGTGAAAATTTAGCCAATCAACTTAGTGAGAACTTCCAAAAAGCTATTGAAATTGAGTTAAAGAAGTTCGTCAATGCCACTACGCTAACAATCGATATTCACCCATTTCCTCCGTCACTGAGTTTTTTTCAAACCGGTTGCGACACTAGCGAGCTAGAACAGGGAATTGAACAACCACCACCGAAGTAATCAAGTAATCAACTAAAAAGGGGGCACTTTATGGGCTGGAGAGAACGTTCACACGAAGACACTTATTCCGACGAGGAAGTCGAGCAACGCTTGAAGGATGAATTACCGCATTGGTATCTGGAAAACGGTTGGATACGGCGCAAATATAAAACCAGTGGCTGGAAAGGCACGTTAATGGTGGTCAACACAGTGGGGCATCTAGCAGAAGCCGCGTTCCATCACCCTGATTTAACTGTTTCCTATGCATTCGTTATCGTCAAACTGGTCAATCACGCTGCCAAAGGCATCACCAATAAAGACTTTGAACTGGCTAGAAAAATTGAGGACGTCGTCATGTGGCAACCTGCCAAAGAGGGTGGCGCATTAACCGGCACGCCTGATGATCCCCGATTCAAATATATAAAATACGATTAACTGAGTAGCTTTTTTAAACTGCGTGACCACGAAGAGAATGTGTCTTCGTGGTCATTGGCAAATTATCAGCCATTTAAGCGATGGCTATCAAATTAACTTCGCTTTTACCACCCCGTAAATCTCTTCGACGGCAACATTAGCCCCTTGCAAAACAGCCTCAAGCTCATCTAACTTAGCCTCGGCAAAGGCTTTATCCTTAATGCTGCCGGCATTGATATAGACATTTAACGCCGCACTTTTTAGGGCCGCATAACCGGCCATTACAGCAACACCCGCATCACTAACTACAGCTGTATTGCCTTTTTCTGCAGCAACCTTACTCAGTGCAATCGCCTCTGCACAAGCATGTGCGCAAGCCAATGGCACGTCGGTGGCATCTTTTAAAATGGCTTGAATCGCCGCACTCCGTGCCGCCTTTTCTTCATCCGTTTCTTTAGGTAATCCATAAGCAGCCATCAGACGATCGAATACATCGACATCCGCCTTGATCATGCCAGTCAAGCGTTCACGCAAGCTTTCCGATTTTGCCAATAACTCACGCATTTCTGCGTCGACTTCGGCATAGGCCGGTTTACCGATAGTCAGATTGCAGACCATGCTGGTCAGAGCCGCAGATTGAGCGCCGATCACTGCCGCCGCACTACCGCCGCCCGGTGTAGCTGCTTTACTTGCCAGATCATCCAAAAAAACTGCAATAGATTTGTCTTTGATTTCACTCATGTTGTTAATTTATATTTTGAGGTGGGATTATTCGCGACGCCAGCTGGTGGTGCCATTAGGTGCATCTTCCAAGACAACGCCTTGGGCTTTCAGCTCATCTCGAATGCTGTCAGCTAGCGCCCATTGTTTGGATTGTTTTGCGTTGAGCCGATCCTGAATTAATTGCTCAATATCGTCTTCGCTAAACACTGAATCGTCAGACGCTTCACCTGCTGCCAACCCTTTTAAAAAGCTGTCCGGATCTTCTTGCAGTATGCCCAGCAAAGACGCCAAGGCTTTCAGCGTTGCCGCCAATTGTCTGGTTTTAGTAGGGTCACTCTCTTTCGTTTTATTAAGTTCTCTGGCCAGATCAAACAGCACAGAGATAGCCACGGCGGTATTAAAATCATCGTCCATGGCCTGTTCGAAGCGGACTTTGTAGTTTTCATCCAATGGCTCGTCTTTAATTTCCAAACCGCGTAAGGATGTGTAAAGCCGCGTCAAGGCGACACCCGCTTCATTCAGATGCTCATCCGAATAATTCAGTGGACTGCGATAATGGCTGCTTAGAATAAAAAAACGCACAACTTCCGGACGGAATCGTTGCAACACCTCACGTACAGTAAAGAAATTACCCAAGGATTTGGACATTTTTTCTTCGTTGATGCGCACGAAGCCGTTATGCATCCAATAGTTAACGTAATGTTCTCCGGTCGCACCTTCAGATTGAGCAATTTCATTTTCATGATGTGGAAACTGCAAATCCATGCCGCCACCATGAATATCAAAATGATTACCTAAGCAACAGGTAGACATCGCCGAGCATTCGATATGCCAGCCTGGCCTTCCCATCCCCCACGGTGAACTCCAGGCTGGCTCGTTGGCTTTGGCCATTTTCCACAAAACAAAATCCAGTGGGTTTCGTTTTGCCAAATCGACATCGACTCGCTCGCCTGCTTGCAAATCGTCCAGGTTTTTCCCGGACAATTGGCCATAACCCGCAAATTTGGTAACTGCGTAGAACACATCTCCATTACTGCCGACATAAGCCAAGCCCTTAGCGATCAATGCGTCTATCATCGCAATAATATCGTCAATGGCTTCGGACGCTTTAGGCTCTCTATCCGGCGGCAAGACCGCCAGCGCACGTTCATCTTCATGCATGGCTTCGATAAAGCGCTCGGTTAATGCGGTAAATACTTCGCCATTTTGATTGGCGCGCTGAATAATTTTGTCATCAATATCGGTGATATTGCGTACGTAAGTGAGCTCATAACCGCTATGCCTCATATAACGGGCTACGGTATCAAATACCACCATCACACGCGCATGACCGACATGGCAGTAATCGTAAACCGTCATTCCACAGACATACATACCAACTTTACCTGGCACTCGCGGGGTAAACAGTTCTTTTTCCCTGGTCAGGGTGTTATAGATTTTCAACATGATTACTGGATTAAGCAATTAAGCGCAATTTGCGCAAAGGTAACATTCAACGAATGATGATTGATCAGGTAAACAGATCAACTTACGACTTGCCAATTTAGCAAGATTACCGCTTCTCTTTCAAGATAAAAACACATAGAATTCCGGCTTGGATTTCTATTTGAGCAAACCCACATGAGACTATTCACTGTTTTTTTAATGCTTCTGATCACAGCAGCACCCTCTTTTGCAACGGAAAAAAAAATGTCTGATAAAGCAACAAAAGTAAAACTCACCACTTCACTGGGCACCATCGTAATTCAATTGAATCCTGAAAAAGCGCCCGTTTCATCGGCCAACTTTTTAACTTATGTGAATGAAGGCTTTTACAACGGCACTATTTTTCATCGCGTCATTCCTGGCTTTATGGCTCAAGGCGGCGGCTTTGACAGTACATTCAGTCAAAAAACCACCCACGCTGCGATCAAAAACGAAGCTGATAACGGCTTGAAAAACACACGCGGCACCCTAGCAATGGCGCGCACTTCGGATCCCAATTCAGCCACTGCCCAGTTTTTTATCAACTATAAAGATAATGGGTTTTTAGATTATACCAGCTCAACACCCAGCGGTTGGGGCTATGCAGTATTTGCAGAAGTCGTTGAAGGCCTTGACGTTGTTGACTCATTCGCCAAACAAGCTACCGGTAACCGTGGGCCACACCAGGATGTCCCCAAAACTGACATCGTGATTGAAAAAGCCGAAGTCATAAAATAGGTTTCTTCGTTAATACATAAACCTAAGCATTTGAACAACGAGACTCTTTTCCTCTCGGACTTGCATATCTCATTCGAAAAACCTGAGATTACTCAACGTTTTCTCGGGTTTCTCGAACACAGAGCCTCCAAAGCTGGCGCTATCTATATTCTTGGTGATCTCTTTGATGCCTGGATAGGCGATGACGACCCCAGCCCCCCGAACAACAAAATCCGCAAACTGCTCAAACAATTGACCAGCACCGGTACAAAAGTTTTTTTACAACCCGGAAACAGGGACTTTCTTTTAGGTGAAAGATTTTGTCGTGACACCGGCGTGAGATTGCTTCCTGATTACGCAGTCATTGACTTGTATGGCACGCCGACGCTGCTGACTCATGGCGATTTATTGTGTACTGATGATGTGGCCTATCAAGCATTTCGCAGCAAATCCAGAACGCCTGAATGGCAAAACAATGTCCTTTCAAAGCCTTTGTTGCTCAGATTACTTGCTGCTCGCTGGTATCGATTTCGGAGTTATTTGCACAAGCGAAAAAAATCCTCGGATATTATGGACGTCAATCAGCACGCCGTATTGACTGCCTTACGCGACCATAATTGCCTTCGACTGATTCATGGGCACACCCACCGCCCAGGCATTCATAGCTTTGATCTGGATAATCAATTAGCGCAACGTTTCGTATTGGCCGATTGGCAAAAAGATAAGGCCGAAATTTTATGCTGGAATGCTGAAGGCTATCAGAATGAAACGCAGTAATTTATTGGCTTGTAATGGCTGAATCCTTAAATCTTGCCTCAAAAAAATCAGGCTTACCGCCGGGATCTCTGGTTCATGTGGGTGAAGTACACGCCCATAACAACATCATCAGAGTTATTGATTACAGCAAGTCCGCGATAAGCAATCAAACCATTGAATCGATTGAAGATCTTCTTCATTTCAAGGAAACAGACACCGTCACCTGGGTGATTATTGAAGGCCTGACAGATATATCGATCATTGACGCCATAGGCCAACAATTTAATATCCACTCACTGGTGCTGGAAGACATTCTAAACACGCACCAACGTCCTAAATTTGAAGAATTTGATGATTATTTATATATCGTCATCAAAGCCTTAGCACTTACAGACGGCGACTTTAACATTTCCTACGAACAAATCAGCGTGTTGGTGTTAGATAAATTCGTATTCACTTTTAAAGAAAAACCGGATGACATCTTTAAGTCACTCATACTGCGACTTAATAATGACAAAAGCCAAATCAGGCATCTAGGCACGGATTTCCTCGCCTATGTGATTATGGATACTGTAGTTGATGAATATTTCACCTTGCAAGATACCTTCGATGAACTCATCGATAACGTGGAAGAGGAATTGCTCAGCAATCCAACGCATCAAACCCTGAACACCATTCAACGCATCAAACGAGAGTTGATTTTTTTACGACGTTCGGTCTCGCCACTGCGAGAATTATTGGCAGGCATCCAGCGCAGCGAATCAAGCTTGCTCAACACCCATACCAAACGTTACTTTGGTGATGTTTATGATCATTCCATTCGCATCATAGAAGCCATGGAATCGTACCGGGACTTAATCGCCGGCATGTTGGATATTTATTTATCCAGCGTCAGCAACAAAATGAATGAAACGATGAAAGTGCTGACGGTCTTTATGTCTATTTTCATACCGTTAACGTTTATTGCTGGCGTTTATGGCATGAATTTCGAGTACATGCCCGAACTCAAGTGGAAATGGGCCTATCCGACATTGTGGGCAGTGTTCATTATAATCTCGGTATTTTTACTGAGAATCTTCAAGAAAAAAGATTGGCTTTAGCATTAACTGAGTATTCTTCTTAAAGCAGCGGATATATTTTTGGAACAATCCAACAGATATACCGACCACTGGCAAGAATTGTTTTTTGATGTTGATTGGCTGAGCTTGTTAAGGGTTGTCAGATGCCTGCTCATTAAGAACGAACTCCAAAGTTGAGGCCGAGGCTACCGGGCAGGCGTCGGACAAGCCCCGAGGGAGGAAACCGCGGAATCAATCAAGGTGAGTCAGGACTGGCAATAGTCTATGGGGATTTGAATGCTGGATCTGCCTTTCATCTGGCTAATCAAGCTGTCGATTTAGCGATCTCATAGATCAGCTTCTTTGAGTACATCGCCATTGGGTCGATCTTTCGTTGCTCCCGAGGCCAAAAACTAGAGATTTTCAACCACCAGACCAAGCCAGTCCGTATCGCTACGCGCCGATGATTGGTTGATCTTGGGTTTAGCGTTGGTCTGGTGACCGGGTTCATGTCACACCTCCATATCGAGGTGGCCCGCGAATGAGCTGTTGACGCGGCAAGATCTCGATGATGATCATCGTTGCGCCACAATCGGGGCAGACGATGGTTGGCGGGAGGTCCTTCTCCGGTGTCTCGGCATGCCCCTCTGTGGGATTAGGTACAACATTTAACAGTCGATATCCCAATACCGCCGCAGGCCCTGCAAATGGGTGCTTGGCATAGATCACCCATTCACATGTTCGCTGTGGCGCAAGCCATGCGGCGAAGGAAGTGGCATCAGCTAGGGCGCATAGTCACCGACAACTCCGTTTGCTGCTTAAGGTTATCAACCGCGGCGAGGAGGCGAGCCACCTCCTGACGACTTAATACGACCGGTAGCTTGTGCGGCACATTTAATGCCGAGATAACTGACCTTACTTGGTTAGTAGCGGCCATTTATAAGCCGGATGGAGATTAGCAGTGCCCCCCACAGAACACTTAATATGTTCGGTAACGTACAGATAATATCCTATGGCCAGATACAATTAGCAACAAAATCATGGCAATCAAATAGTTATATACACGCGAGGTGAGGCGTGGAAATGGATCTCAGACCTAAAATGGAACTATTGATAATCTAAAATCGCCATGCTTCCCGGCAAACACCACGATTCAATCTATATAGGATTTGTCTTAAAAAAAATGATAAACGCTGCAAGACATTTATGACTTACTGTACAGGTGTCATGCTAGATACAGGGCTGGTTTTTGCGTCAGACTCGCGTACCCATGCTGGAGTCGACAATATTGCACGATTTTGCAAGATGACGGTATTTGAGCGTGTTGGTGATCGGGTCATCGTGCTTTTAAGTTCAGGTAATTTAGCGGGGACACAGGCTGTTATCAGCTTACTGAAACAACGCAACGCCAAAAACGAGGGGCCCAATTTATGGAGCGCCGAATCCATGTTTGATGCTGCGAACTTGGTGTCGGATGCAGTACGTGACATCGATCGCCGCGACGGTCAGCACTTAGCAGCCAGCGCTGTTAGCTTTAATGCCTCATTCATTCTGGGCGGGCAGATTGCCGGTGAACCGCCACGCCTTTTTCGGCTTTATGCGCAGGGCAACTTTATCGAGGCCAGTCTGGAAACGCCCTATCTTCAGACCGGGGAAACTAAATACGGGAAACCGATCCTTGATCGGGTCATTACCCGGTCGACCTCTCTGAACGATGCTGCAAAATGTGTTCTGGTTTCGTTCGATTCAACGATGTGCAGTAATTTATCAGTCGGCATGCCAATCGATCTGATTTGTTATCAACGTGACAGTCTTGAAGTACGAATGCGTCGTCGCTTCGATGTGGGCGATGCCTATTTCAGCGAGCTCGGCAAGCAGTGGACGGAAGGCACTCGACAGGTTTTTAGCCAACTGCCAGACCTGGACTGGTAAGTTAATTTAACTTGGGCTCAGAGAACGCATTAACGGATGGACGAGTCAGCAGTCATAGCGAATATGGCATGGTGATCACTTGCGAGCACGGCGGCAATCGGATTCCCGAGTCGTATCGCTACTTGTTTCATAACGATCAGGCGCTGCTGGACTCCCATCGTGGCTTTGATCCCGGTGCGCTCAGCATGGCAAAAGCGCTGGCAACGGAATTTGCAGCGCCACTGGTGACCTCCACCGTCAGCCGTCTGCTTGTTGACCTGAACCGATCCATCGGCCATCCGCATCTTCATGCCGAAGTGATTCGTAACGCGCCGGCCGAGATGCGGCGCAAGATATTGGAGCAATGTTACCAGCCCTATCGTGAGCAAACGGAGCGCTTGGTAAGACAGGCGATCGTAGACCACGGTCAGGTGATCCATCTTTCATCTCACAGTTTTACGCCCGAGTTAGACGGCAAGGTAAGAAATGCCGATATTGGCCTGCTCTATGATCCAGGCCGACAGGGTGAAGTGGATCTATGCGAGCGCTGGAAGGTGGCGCTTAAGACTTGCGCGCCCGAACTCCGAGTTCGTCGCAATTACCCTTATTCGGGTAAAGACGACGGCCTGACTACCTGGTTTCGCCGACAAATACCAGCCGCCACCTATATCGGTATCGAGTTGGAGATCAACCAACAGCACATTATCCAGACCGGTCGACATTGGACTGTTCTACGCAAGATGATCGTCGAATCTCTGTGTAGAGCCCTTGGGAGCCGTTATTCAGGAATTTCCGGGTAGACCCAAGCCTACTTTGACCTCAGCAGGAGCACCACCATGAAAATTCGTATAGGCTACGAACTGATTTACAATTGCCCACAGCCAACACCAATGATCCTGACCTTGAGTGTGCATTACACACGTGCTTCAGACATTATCATTCCGGACTACCTGATCACCGATCCGCCCATCCCGATCACCGCCTATCGCGACAATTTTGGCAACTGGTGTAGTCGTATTGTCGCGCCACAGGGTCGACTCAAGCTGTCCACCGATGCGCTCGTGAGAGACACCGGCCAGCCGGACAGAGCTATCTCTCAGGCGAGACAAACGCCAGTCGAAAAACTTCCGGATGAGACGCTGTTGTTCCTGTTGGGGAGCCGCTATTGCGAAACCGATCGCCTGTCCGAAATAGCTTGGCAACTGTTCGATAAATCACCGACAGGATGGGCGCGTGTGCAGGCAATCTGCGACTATGTTAACCAGCATATTACCTTTGGCTATGAATATGCGCGTCGTACCAAAACAGCCTGGGAGGTTTTTCAGGAAAAATCAGGCGTCTGCCGGGATTATGCGCACCTTGCCATCACTTTTTGTCGTTGTATGAATATTCCTGCGCGCTACTGCAGCGGCTATTTAGGCGACATTGGTATGCCGCCTCCTTATGGGGTGATGGATTTTGCCGGTTGGTTCGAAGCCTACCTGGATGGTCATTGGTATACCTTTGACGCCCGCAACAACATCCCACGCATCGGACGAGTGCTTATAGCCCGTGGCCGGGATGCCGCCGATGCTGCCATTGCCTGTACTTTCGGTCCCAATACTCTGGAGAGATTCAAGGTTCGAACCGATGAGGTGACTGAGCTGGGGACCGGATAACGGTTCCCTATCATCTGCCTTACTTGAGTGATATCAACAGGGATAAACAGCGTTAGCACGGGGTGTTTAAACTTATAATCTGGCGAGAAGCTCTGCTTTTTTGGCACTGTACTCATCATCCGTCAATATACCTTTCTCTTTCAAACCGGCTAATTTCTCAATAGCGTTGAAAATATCCGCTTCTTGATTTGCAATTTGGTTATTTGCTGGGTTTGGCTCAATAAATGAGGGGATTGGTTGAGATTGAACTGGCGTTTGTACGGGCACATTATCGATAGAAATAATGGGAAGCGTATTTACATCGACCAGCCCGTATTGACTGGTAAAAGTAACAGAACCACCAACCGACTGTTGCTGTGAAAAACCACCAATCTGATGATCCAGGGTATCGTAAAGTGTTACATGTCCATTAAGCTCAATAGCTAGACGATGAACGGTGCCAAAATAGGCATAGCGTACATTATTCTGCGAGCCAGTGCTGGTTGGGAATTGCAGTCCTGCGGGCCACCAGTTTCCAGAACTGCCAGCAGGTGGTGGCACAAATAAGCTGACGTTTCCGGTAGGACCAGAACTATTTTGTTGCTGCTGATTGCCTCCACCGAAGTTGCTTTGTTGCTGAGACCCTTGATTCTGCGATTGAAAGCTGCCACTTTGAATGAGGCCTGGTTGATTGGCAATGAGATTTGAAAGTTCTTGGCATAGTCCGCCTACCGTATTTTTTAAGCCATTATTAAACATATCACCCAACATAATCATGCCGCCCCTCATCCATTGCCCAGAGCCGCCAAACTCAGAATGATTAAACTGTGCCATGGAACCGTTGCCGTTGATGACCGAATGCAACATGCTGAGTACTGCATCAGGACTGAAATTATATCGATGTGCAATGTTATTGATTATTTGCTGGCCTTCCGGCGTAAGCTGGTTCATTAGGAATGTCCGCTAGGTTTAAGATGGGAATTAAGATAAATAAGACTGACAATTTGTCAGTCACATTTGAATTCATATTCAGTTTAAATCAACAACCAACCCAATACACTAAATTAATCAATTCAGTTGAATGCGGCGAATTCGTATTACCAGTTTTAACACACCACTTTATCGCACGGCTTATAAATCTATGATTTATCTGTTAGAGGAGTGTAACGAGTGTCAATCTTACCTTCTCTAAGGCTCTTATTCTCGAACAGCCTCTTCCAGCCTAAATTCAACTATGAATACGAAAATATTAAAAAAAAATTTTAACGAAATGTATTCCGACAATGGGGCCGTTCGTGAAATTTACGAATCGTATGCACGCTGGCTGAAAGAATTACCAGATGGAACGTTGGAGCGAAGAAACACGGAAGCGGAATTACTATTCCGGAGGCTGGGAATCACCTTTGCCGTCTACGGTGAAACAGACAATGTTGAGCGGCTAATTCCATTTGATATTGTGCCGCGTATTTTTGGGGCATCGGAATGGCGGCGTCTGGAGATGGGTCTTAAGCAACGGGTACGCGCGCTCAATGCTTTCCTGCATGATATTTATCACGATCAGGAAATCATCAAGGCTGGCGTGATCAGTGCCCATCAGGTGCTGGATAATAAGCTGTATCGCCCCGAGATGCGGGGTATTGACCTGCCTAATCAGGTTTATGCACATATAGCAGGAATCGACTTGGTGCGGGTTGCGGAAAACGATTTCTATGTATTGGAGGACAACCTGCGCACACCCTCTGGTGTTTCCTATATGCTGGAAAACCGTAAAACTATGATGCGCTTATTTCCCGAACTGTTTGCCAAACATACCGTTGAGCCAGTGGAACACTATCCACAAATGCTGCTCAATACCCTCCGCGAAGCGGCACCGCCGAATGTGACTTATCCGGTAATCGTGGTGATGACACCAGGATCCTATAATAGTGCATATTTCGAACACGCCTACTTAGCCAGCCAGATGGGCGTGGAACTGGTCGAAGGCCAGGATTTATTCGTGCATCAACAAAAGGTTTATATGCACACCACCGATGGTCCACAACAAGTACATGTGATTTACCGGCGGGTCGACGACGATTTTCTCGATCCACGAGTGTTCCTTCCCGATTCGACACTCGGCGTGCCGGGCTTGATGGATGCCTATTGTAGCGGCAATGTTGCACTGGCCAATGGTGTCGGTACAGGCGTAGCGGACGACAAATCCACCTATCTTTTCGTACCGGAAATGATCCGTTTTTATCTCGGCGAAACGCCTCTACTATCCAATGTGCCGACGTGGCGATTAAGTGAGCCAGAAGATTTGAAATATGTCCTCGCGCATTTACCAGAATTGGTAATTAAGGAAGTACAAGGCTCGGGCGGCTACGGCATGTTGGTTGGGCCGACCAGTACACAGGCGGAAATAGCCGCTTACAAACAACGCATTCAGGCAGAACCTGCCAAATTCATTGCTCAACCCACTCTGGCGTTGTCATGTTGCCCAACGTTGGTGGAATCCGGCGTTGCG
>JABFRC010000145.1 GCA_013141375.1 Methylococcaceae bacterium
CAAGATAATCAGGTAGGGAATCAGACTCAGCAACCAAAATGGCCTGATAAAATGAAATTCTGCCAGATTAATCATAGTTTCACCCTCGACAAAGCAATCACTGCGGCAAAACCTAACGCCAATGCCAACGGCCAGGGATAAAGTTCACTTCGAGGCCGGTAATATTGTTTATCTTTTTCGACAGGTTCCAGTTCATCCAGTAATTGGTAAATCTTATTCAGCTCATCGGTGTTTCTGGCGCGGAAATAACGACCACCGGTGGCATCGGCAATAGCGGTCAACGTTTTCTCATCCAGATCGCGCGATGGATTGACGGTTTGTGTGCCAAAAAAACTGCGCACCTGCATTTCGTCGGCACCAACACCAATAGTGTAAATTTTCAGTTTATTTTCTGCCGCCAGTTCAGCCGCTTTAAGTGGTGCAACTTCACCGGCAGTATTCGCGCCATCGGTCAGTAATATCAGCACTTGAGAAGTGGCTTGTTGATTTTTAAGACGCTTGACCGCCAAACCAATTGCATCGCCAATCGCGGTATTGTCACCCGCCAAACCGATAGCCGATTCGTTAAGTAAGGTAGTCACTGTTTTTCTATCGAAGGTCAGTGGCGTTTGTAAATAGGCCTGGGTGCCAAACAAAATCAGCCCCACCCGATCACCCACACGACGGTTGATAAAATCCGCCGCAATGTATTTGATGGCTGTCAAGCGATCGACCCGCTGATTGTTGATGACAAAATCCTGCTCTTCCATACTGCCGGATAAATCCACCGCCATCATCAGATCACGGCCGCTCACGCTTTGTTCGATGGGTTCGCCCAACCATTGCGGGCGACTGACTGCAATCACCAATAATACCCAAGCGACAATAGCCAGCCATAACACCCAGGGCTTGCGCGCCGAAACCACGCGACTTTCAAACCCGGAAAAATCATCCAGAAACGGCACTTTTAAAGCAGCCTGTTCTGCAACCTGGCTTGCGGGTAATAGCCAGCGAATCAACAAAGGCAAGGGTACAAACGTTAACAGCCAGGGCCATTCGAAGTGAATCATTATTTTGCTTTAGCTTGAGCGTTAAGCCAGTCTTGGCATAGACCGACAAGTTGGGAAATTTGATCGTCGGAAGGTGGCGTTTTGCGATAAGGCGCTTCCGCCAATAATTGGCCAACGCCAATAGTAAAAGGCTGACCTTTAACTGAACTATCAAGAAACGACAACCAATCGTTGCCTGTTAATCCGGCGATATTCTTCCGCGGTTGATTACTGATCGCAACCCGTCTCAACAGCTTGGAAAGTTCAACCAGTTTTTGCTGATTATCGGTTTGGCTATCTTGCTTGATAAGCAGCAGCAGATTTTTGGCTGTTTTAACCGCCGTTTTTCGGGTTAAGCGTTTATACAGCCAGATGCTGCCTACCAATAATAAAATGATTAGCAGCACCAACAGCCACCAACCGATCGCCGGCGGCCACCAGTTAATTGCTTGCGGGATGTGTATATCTTTAAGAGGGAGTTGCTGTGCTTCCATGGTTAATTTGATCGTCTTAACACTTGTATAGGATCATCGGTGGTACTGCATTGCACAAAAGCCATCGCCTTCTTCTTGGCAATTTGTTGCACTTGCGCCAAACGTTGTTCGAAATGCCGTTGATAGTTGATAAGTTGCTGTTGATCACTCGCATCAAAAATGACATCACGTTGTTCATCCGTAAACCGGTAGCGACCTGAATCGGGCAAGCTTCTCTCAAGAGGATCGACAATAAAAATTAACACCACATCGCAATGCTGAGCCAATCTGGCGAGATGATTTTCAGCCTTGCTATCAACGCCCCGAAAATCACTGATGATATAAACCAGACTGCCAGGTTTTACATGTTGACTGAGTCTTGACCAGGCATGTTCAAGCGAGTTACGTTCATCTACCGATTTCTCGGGTCGTATCAACGCATTCAGAAATCGCAGTACAGCATGACGGCCATTTTGAGGTTTTAATTCACGACACCCCATATCAGAGAGTATTTGCCCGCCCATTTTGTCGCCATGATGCTGAGCTTTCCAGGCCAGTAATCCGGCCAATTTTGCCGCCTGCACCGATTTGAACACACCGCGCGTCGCAAAATGCATGGCAGCTCTATCATCCACGGAAATAAACACTGGTCGTTCGCGTTCTTCTCTGAATAGCTTGGTGTAGGTTTTACCGGTCCGGGCAGTCACTCGCCAATCGATGCTGCGGATATCATCGCCGGGTTGATACAGACGTGTTTCATCAAACTCCATACCCCGCCCCTTAAAGCGCGAAACATAGCCACCGCTTTGCATCGCACGAATGGAAACCGGTTGTGCGCGCAAATTGGCTGCAGGCCCCGCCAGGTTGATCAGCATTTTGAGGGAGATTGAAATACGCTCGCCGGCATCCAGAACAGGACTTACGGGCTGGCTTTTTTTACTGAAAAACATTAAGGCACTGCAACTCGGGCTATCAATTCTTTGATGACATGATCGGTAGTAATACCTTCGGCTTCGGCTTCATAAGACAGAATCAAGCGGTGCCTTAAGACATCAAAAGCCAAATCCTGAATATCTTCCGGCGTAACAAAATCGCGTTGCGACAACCAGGCCTTCGCTCTGGCACATCGATCCAATGCAATACTGGCTCTGGGGCTAGCCCCGTATTGCAACCAAGTACCTAAGTCCTGACCGTAAGCGCCAGGGTTACGGGTGGCCAGGATAATTTGTAGTAAATAATCTTCAAGGCTATCGGCCATATATAAATCCAGCACTTCATTACGCGCAGCAAACAAAATGTCTTGGGAAATGGGCTCAAATTTTTCAGTCGCTTTTTTGGCTTCTGAGCGCGCTTCTGCTCTGGCTAAATGCAGAATACTTTTTTCGTGCTCAGCCTGTGGATAATCGATTTTTACATGTAACAAAAATCGATCCAATTGCGCTTCAGGTAAAGGATATGTTCCTTCTTGTTCTATCGGATTTTGCGTCGCCATCACCATAAACAACGGTGGTAAAGGATAAGTCGCCTGACCGACAGTGATTTGCCGCTCGGCCATGGCTTCCAGCAGGGCCGCCTGCACTTTGGCTGGAGAACGGTTGATTTCGTCTGCCAAAATCAAATTGTGAAATAACGGGCCTTTTTGAAATTCAAACGTGCCTTGTTGCGGGCGATAAATTTCAGTGCCGGTTAAATCGGCAGGCAACAGGTCCGGCGTGAATTGCACTCGGTGAAAGTCCCCCTGAATACCTTTGCTCAAGACATTGATGGCACGGGTCTTAGCCAGGCCCGGCGCACCTTCAACCAAGATATGCCCGTCTGCCAATAAGCCAATCAACATTCTTTCGACCAACACATCCTGGCCGATAATTTCTTGATTAATGTAATTTTTTAAACTCAATAACGCAGATTGCGTCGTACTTTGCTGACTGTTTTGTTCTGACATGATGATGTTTTAGTGAGTTGAATCCATGGCAATATGGAGTTTTTAAGCCGTAATCAGTACTACAAATGTAAGTGCTGTCATTGTATACAGATATGTAACCGCATGACATAGAGTAAGTCTGTAAACTAACTATGAGCAAGCTGTGGACGAATCTGTGGATAACTTTTTCGCTTTAGTTATCCACAATCGACCCACATGTCTACATAGGGTTTGATAACAACTTTATTTTTGTCTTAATCATTTGATTAAATGACTGAAAAATGACTTATCCACACATTTTTTGTTCAGTAATAATA
>JABFRC010000174.1 GCA_013141375.1 Methylococcaceae bacterium
GTGTGGATATGACGCCGGAGCAACTCGAAGTCGCCGATCGCCACCGTGACTGGCATGCCAGCCGCTTCGGTTATCAACAATCGAATGTGGAATTTCTTTACGGCCATATTGAAGATCTGGCCAGCCTTGGCATCGCCGATAATTCCATTGATGTCGTGGTATCCAATTGCGTGATCAATTTATCGCCTGTAAAAGCGAAGGTGATGGCGGAAATCTTTCGCGTACTTAAACCCGGCGGCGAGCTTTATTTCTCAGATGTTTTCGCTGACCGCCGTATTCCCGCTGCTTTACGAAAAGACCCGGTATTGCTGGGAGAATGTCTGGGCGGCGCAATGTATTGGGAAGACTTTCGCCGCATCCTGCATGACTTAGGCTGCCTTGATGTGCGCACCGTCAAGCAAAACCCAATCACGCTGGACGATTCGGAGGTGGCGGCAAAAATTGGCATGGTGAAATTTCGTTCTGTCACCGTGCGTGCCTTTAAAATGCCGCTGGAAGATCGCTGCGAGGATTACGGACAAGTCGCTACTTATCTCGGCACCATTCCGGAACATCCGCACGCATTTGATCTGGATGACCATCACCATTTTGAAACCGGCAGGCCCTTGCGTGTGTGCGGCAATTCAACCGACATGCTTGTCGGCAGTCGTTACGCGCCACATTTTAAGATTTGGGGTGATAAATCCACGCACTTTGGCCTGTTTGACTGCACACCTGGTCCACAAGGCGAATCTGCCGCAGCTGGGGGCAGTTGTTGCTAAACGACATCAACAGCACGGGTTGGAATCGTTTTTGGCAAGAAAAATCGGCTCAACAATTTTAGTAAAAAACATCGCCGCCAGTGCCGCACCGATAATGGGCGAAAGTCCGTAAACGATTAAACCAAAGGTCTTGTCAGGCGCTGCGGCATTCCCCCAACCTGCAAAATAACTAAATAATCGTGGTGACAGATCTCGCGCCGGGTTGAGTCCGGCCTGAGTCAACGGCGCGATGATACAAATAATGATGGTCACAGTCAGGCCAATAAATACCGGCGCAAATGCATTGTCGGGGCGACCAATGTTGCAGCCCTCGGTCAAAGAAAAGATCAGAAACACCAACAAGAAAGTGCCCACGCACTCGGCAGAAGCCGCCTGAATAGTCGATACCTCTGTAGTTCGCGCGTTGCCGGGATTTGGATAAAACTCACCAAACATCATGGCCGTTTTAATTGACTCCGGTGTACCCCTGACAATGGACTGACTGTCTTCGAAACTGGCTATGCTCGATGAAAACAACACAAACAGCACCGCCGCTGCAAAAAAAGCCCCCAGAAATTGCCCCACCAAATAAGGCAACAACTTGCTGATGTGCATTCTTTTTGCCAGCACCATGCCAATGCTAACCGCTGGATTTAAATGCGCACAAGAAAGATGCCTCGTCGCATAAATCGCAAGAGCAACGCCTATTCCCCAAATAGCGGCCACCTGAAATAAGCCGGAAAATGCCGAATAAAGTACCGACACAGTCACCGACCCGCAGCCAAAAAACACCAATAAACAGGTACCAATAAATTCACCGACAAAATCGGAACGGGCAACGCCTAGTTTCATAAACACCTCTTCGGCTCAATCTGTTGAATTTACAAAATATCTCCGCCTAGATTTACCATCTTATCGGGATAAAAAACAAACGACTATTTCCATTATCGGAATGTCCGTAGTAGGCTGTTTGCCGATCTTGATCTTTTACCTAGTCTGCACCAACGCCTGGATTCTTAAGCTTATGCCCTCAATCATTAACGACTTGCCGGAAAAAACATCGCTCAGCTTAGGATTTATCCCGCTTACGGATTGTGTACCTTTAGTCATCGCCAAAGAAAAGGGCTTTTTTAGTGCTGAAGGCTTATCGGTAACCTTAAAACGCGAGTCATCGTGGGCAAATATTCGCGATAAAGTCGCTGCAGGCGTTTTGGATGGTGGCCACATGCTGGCACCGATGCCGATTGCCGCCAGCTTAAATCTGGATGGTTTGAATACGCCGATGCTGACGGCCATATCGCTAGGTTTGGGGGGCAATGCAATCACAGTGTCTAAATCCTTGTACCAGCAATTACTGACGCTGAATCCATCCAAAATTCACGATCCCTATCATTCGGTACATGCGCTAAAAACACTGATTTTACAAAACCAACGCAATGGCCTGCCGCCTCTTACTTTCGCTCACGTATTTCCATTTTCCTGTCACAACTATCTATTGCGTTATTGGTTGGCAAGTGCCGGTATCGATCCTGACAACGACATTCGTCTGGTCGTTATTCCGCCTCCATTAATGGTGTCAGCCTTGGCTTCCGGACACATTGACGGCTTTTGCGTGGGCGAACCCTGGAACAGTCAGGCTATCACCCAAGGCATAGGCGCAGCACTGAGCAGCACAGTCGACATCTGGCAGAACAGCCCGGAAAAAGTATTAGGCGTCACCTGCGCTTGGGCACAACAATATCCCAATAGCCATCAAGCCTTGCTTCGAGCCTTATTAAACAGTGCGCGTTGGCTTGAACAAACTGAGCACCTTGCCGAAGCAAGCGCGCTGCTTACCCATCTGAATTATGTGCCGGTTAACATTAAAGACTTAAGCGTGTTTGAGCACGGCACCTTCCAGTACAGTAACGACCAAGCCGCCGTCCAATTACCTGATTTCAATGTCTTCTATCGCTACGCCGCCACTTTTCCCTGGCTGTCCCATGCCGAATGGTTAATCAGGCAAATGCAGCGCTGGGAACACATTCAAGCATGGGTCGACCCACACACCTTGGCCAAACAAGTCTATCGACCGGATTTATATCGACAAGCTGCCGAATCACTGAATATTGCCTATCCCTTAAGCGATCGAAAAGCCGAAGGTATGCACTCGGATGATTGGCAAATCGCATCGAACCAAGGCGAAATGACGTTGGGTCGTGACTGTTTTTTCGACCAACCCCATGAAAATTCCGGGTCAGATAATGCCTAAATTGAATATTTTATTGGTCGATAACGATCTCGGCCGTAGTGCCATCGTCAAGCAGGCTTTGGAAGATGCCGGCCACTTGGTTGTCGCCAAATTAAACGATGACGCCAATCTCAGTAATAATGTATTGGCACTCCAACCTGACATCATCATTATCGACATGGATGCTCCCGGTCGAGACACACTTGAACAAATGCGCGAAATTAACCGCGACCAGCCTAAACCGATCATATTGTTTTCCGCCCCCAACGATCAGCGCTTCATGCAGGAAGCCATACAAGCAGGTGTCAGCGCCTATATGCTTGAGGGATTAAATCAATCCCAAATCATGCCGATCGTAGAAGTCGCCATCGCCAGGTTTCGTGAGTTTCAGGCGCTGCGTAAAGAATTAGACGATACCAAGTCCAAACTGGCCGACCGCAAAGTCATCGAAAAGGCTAAAGGGCTGATTATGGCGCGCAAAGGGCTGGATGAAGATGGTGCATACCAATTACTGCGTAAGAATGCCATGAGCCAGAATAAGCGGCTGATTGACGTGGCTCGTGTGCTGGTATCGGTTGAGGATTTGCTGGGATAGATTTTCAGCACATTATCACTACCGCTCACAATACTGACTGCGCTTAACGACCATCTTATTCCCCCGCTAAAAATCATTTACGGCACTTTTTTGGTGCGCATATCCCGGATATCGCACCCATGTAATGCATTTTTATCCAAATCCCAGCATCATCAAAAACAACACTAATA
>JABFRC010000109.1 GCA_013141375.1 Methylococcaceae bacterium
TGCCTATAGTATTCAGCTAGTTCAATATTTTTTTCTATTCCAAAACCTTCAGCATAACAATCACTTAAAAATGAATTTGCAAGTTTCTTAAGATAAATACTTTCAGCTTCGTTGGCGAGGTGTTTAAACCCATTAAAAACACGTTCACAGTCACTATTAGCAAATTTATGATCGATACAAAGCTTAAAAAGCGTATGTTGACCAGCTTTTTCTGAACCATATTCTGAAGCTTTCAGTAGTAATTCAAATCCAAGTCGCTCGTCTATCTGTATCCCATATCCGATCTTGAAAAAGGCAGCATATCGAGTACATATTTCTGCCAGCCAATTTCCAGCCTCGACATACCCTTGTTTGTAATGCTCTTCATACCATTTGATGGCACGATGATAACTATCCTTAAATTCGGACGCACAATACAGTTCAGCAATTATCCTAAAAGCTTCTAAATATCCACATTCAATTGATTTTGTGAAAAAATCGAATGCATCATCTTCGTTGTAGCCGTCTGCAATTTCTTTTCGAAAAATTATTATTGAACCAGTACAACAATGCATTTCACCAATTTTCATCTTTGCTAATGTATGTCCAGCTAGTGAGGCTTTTTGGTAATAATCGGATGCGCGATTATTGTTTTTTTCAACACCATTACCCTCGTAATAACAATTAGCCAAATCAAACTGCGCCTGCGCATCGCCATCATTGGCTTTATGTTGCAGTTCTGCGATGTCGAAGGTGTTTTGTTCGGTCATGTTCTTGTCCTGTGTTTTTTCTGCTGTGTCTTTCTTAAATAGAGTCATAGGCTAAACGATTTCTGCCTATGACTGGGCGTTTTAGCTGTCGGTTTTTTGAAGACTATCGCTCAATAAACTCGACTTTAACCGGCATGTTTAGTTGTCTGCCAATTTCTTCCAAGACGGTTTTAGCGGTGAACATGTTGACGTGAGTGGTGATGTACCAGCCATCGCAGCGTCTTTGGTTTTGATAGCCGTCTACCGGCGTTCTGGCTAACAGCGGAACTGAAGAAACCACTTTGTTGAGTTTGGCGACGCGCTCCAGGCCAAAGACTCTCAAGGTTTTTACAAACGTTTCCTTGATGGTGGATTCTTCAATCACTTTACCTGTCACGGTGACTTTTAACAGGCTGCCTTGTTTCCGGGTGCGGCTACTGTCCTTTTTGTAAAAGCTCGGCTTTTCTGTTCGTGCAGTATATTTTGCATCGAAATTGTTCACGGTGGATTTGAGTTCCGCTTCTAACGCTTGCAATTTGAGGCAAGTATTTGTGATGACATCTACCCTCGAAAAATCACCGATCAAGTAAGCTTCTGCCCCGGCCATTTTGAGATCGTCTGTGGCGTTATGCAGTACGGCGAACAATTCGATGAATTTGTTGGTGACGGTTTCTGGCATTTTGTTCATGTCTGTTTCCCCGGTGCTTGTCGTTGGATTCTTTTATGGCTAGATGACTTTGCTGAGTCAGCACCACCATTCTTAAATATATAAATTTTTGCAGCGGGTATGTTGCTTATCCCGCCGTTTCAACATGGTGTGTAGTATCGGGGAATGACTTGGCGATGTAATGGGAAAACTGTGGGAATTCTTTGGATTGTTCAACTTCTGTTGATTCCTTAATCGTCTTGTTTCAAGCGTGTCATCGCTACCTAAAACACAAACGCTGTAACAGTCATGTAACAAGCGCGTAACAAGCGCGTAACAATCGACAGACATAATGAGAACATCCATTGATATCTGAGAAAAAGAATGAAACGGCTTGTTACTTTATTGATGCTTTTGATTGTTTTACCGTCGACCGCATCGGCGTGGTGGAATAAAGACTGGGAATATAAGAAGAAAATCAGCCTCGACACCAATACATTGACTCAGGCGGGTGTGACTATACCTGATGACGCTTACGCATTGGTGCGCCTGCATACCGGAAACTTCAGTCATTTTCTGGACCTGGCTGAAAACGGTAAAGACCTTCGGGTATTAAGCGCTGATGAACAAACTCCTTTAAAGTTTTATATCGAAAAGCTCGATCCTATTAATGAAATGGCTTTGCTTTGGGTGAAGTTGCCTAAAGGCATGGCGACGTTGCCGGAACCGGTAATTTGGCTGTACTCCGGCAATGCCGAGGCTGCCGATGCGCAAGATGCGGCGGGTTCGTTTGATGTTGCCCAGATATTGACCTATGCCTTCAGTAAAGATGGCGTAAAAGATTTAACAGCAAATGCTCACAATCCTTCCGAAGCCACTTCAACTCAGTCCGAAGGCGGTTTGATCGGTGAGGCAGCCTCTTTTAATGGCGGTCAATGGTTAAGTATTCCTGCCGCTCCTTCTTTGCAATTGAAGCCCGATCAAGGTTGGACTTTCTCTTCGTGGTTAAAAGTCGACCAGGCACAAGCTTCTGAAAACGTTGTGTTTCAAGCTGTCGGTGCCGGCCAAAAGCTGACACTCTCGCTTAAAAATAACCTCCCCGTTATCGAACTCGACGACAGCAAATCCGGCAAGAAAGAATTTACCGGATTGTTGCCTGTGGAATTAGGTGCTTGGCATCATGTGGCACTGGTTGCGTCGGCCAATAATTTGGCACTGTTTATTGATGGCAAAGCCGCCGGTTCTTTTCCGGTGTCGTTGGCTGATTTAAGCAATGGTGTGACCATCGGGGCCGATGCAACACATGCGCGTGGTTTTGTCGGCATGATCGATCAGTTGGTGATTTCCAAAACCGCACGCGATGTCAATTCACTGAATTTTGATGTGCTGATGCAAGGGCCGAACACACCGTTGGTTACTTATGCTCAAGATGCGGCTTCTGATGAAGAAGAGGGTGGTGAGTCAAACATCGTTGCAACCTTAAACAACGTGACTTTAGACGGCTGGATCATCATCGGCATGTTGGGCGTGATGTTTGTGATCAGCTGGATCGTGATGATCGTCAAGGTCATCGTGTTGAACAGAAACCACAAAGAAAATATCAACTTTGAAAAAGAATTCACCCGTCTCAAAGCCGAAGATATTACCCAGTTAAACCGTGAAGTTACCGATGATGATGAAGATATTGAAGAATCTCCGATTCTGTTATCACTCACCGGCGGTCATGCACGCTTTGCCGGTTCATCGGTTTACAACCTCTATCACGTCGGTGTTGAAGAAATGAATCGACGCTTGGTCAAGGCCGTAGGTGCCGATGTGTCTGAACAAGTCATTTCTGACAAAGGCATCAACTCGGTACGCGCATCGATGGAATCGGTATTGGTCAGGGAAATTCAAAAGTTGAATGATCAGATGGTGTTGTTGACGATTGCTATCAGTGGCGGACCATTCCTTGGTCTGTTGGGTACGGTATTGGGCGTTATGATCACGTTTGCCGAGATTGCCGCAAGTGGCGAAATCAATGTGAACGCCATTGCGCCGGGTATTGCGGCGGCGTTGGCGGCAACGGTTGCCGGTTTGTTGGTGGCGATCCCTGCATTGTTCGGTTACAGCTATCTGGCCAGCCGGATCAAAATTATCACTGCAGATATGTACATATTTGTGGATGAGTTTACGACCAAATTATCGGAACGTTACAGCTAAGCGCCGACCCAAGACTACGAGTAAAACACCATGCGTTATCAAGAAGAATTAGATAATTACGATGAAATCAACGTCACCTCTATGCTGGATTTGGCCTATGTGTTGTTGATCGTTTTCATCATCATGACTACGGCAGCGGTGCAGGGG
>JABFRC010000085.1 GCA_013141375.1 Methylococcaceae bacterium
GATGATGAAGGCAAAATGGGCCAAGCGGCCTGTTTTGCTAATTGGCAGTTTTTATAGCAGTCCAGCATTTGTGTACTTTTACACATCAATAGCGTGGAAGACGAAGTCTAATCAGTTTATGATAACCACAGGGACTGATCCCTTGAACGGTTTTCTGTGATAAAAACCCAGTTCGCCGTTTAAATCCAATATATAAATAAATCAGCTAACCATATGAAATTTAAAATTAAAAAAAATCTATTAACTCTTTTGCTAAGCCTGGCAATTGGATTGTTGCTGACAGCTTGTTCTGATGACAAAGACAAAACACAGAAAATTGAAAAAGCCAGTGCCGAGCCTATAAGTCATAAATTATTGAATACATCCGTTACAAGTGCTGAAAAACAAAAATTTGAGCATGAATTTGCCAAGCAATGTGAGCAACGGGAATTAAAAACCTCCACCAACCCGGATGTCGACAAAGAACGAATAGACAAGGCTTGCGAATGTATCGCTACTTATATCATGAAAGATTTAACGGCGATTGAAGCTGAGAAGTTTTTAACCGAACATGAAAATGCTCAGTCGTTAAGAATCAAATATGAAAACGCGGCTTATCATTGTTTACAACAAGATGCCCACCCCGCTGGTCCCAATTTCTCTCGTAAATAACCGCGCATTCAATGCTGGTTTGATCATTAAGCCGTTTATAGCTGCAAAGACTATAAATGGCTTTTTTGTTTTAAATGACATCGTAAAAAACATGCTAATTAGGACGACATCATGACAGAGTCAACCAACGCCGAAATTTCCGAAGAAGCATCCCAACAGATCAGCCTCGCAGAGGCTCTCCAACTAGCGATACGCTTGCATCAAGCTAACGAATTTGAATTTGCCCAGGATATTTATCAGAAGTTGTTGGACGTTACGCCTGATAATCCCGATCTGTTACATTTTTTTGGCTTATTGAAACATCAGCGAGGCTTTTCAGAAGACGGTGCCGAGTTGATAAAAAAAGCGCTAATCTTGCTACCTGATTATGTCGATGCTGAGAATAATCTGGGTAATATTTATTTGCAGACAGGGCAGCCAGAATTGGCTGAGCCCCGATTTCGCCGCGTATTAGAGTTGAATCCGAAGTTAGCTGCTGCTTATGGCAATTTGGGCATAGCGCTTAAAGATTTGGATAATTACAGTGAAGCCATCGAGCTTTTACTTAAAGCCACCCAGTTAGAACCGGAAAATGCCTACCATTATCAAAATTTGGGTAATGTTTACCGTAAATTAAAGCAATATCCGGAAGCGGTTAACATGTTCCGCAAGTCACTTGAACTAAGGCCTTTTGATTCAGAAGCTTATCGCAAACTGAGTCTGACTTTCTATTTCATGGGGGAAATCGAGCATTGCATTGAAGTGTTGGACCAATGGCTGTCCCATGATCCGGAAAACCCAACGGCTTTGCACATGCATGCTGCGTACTCGCGCAGTAACACACCATCGAGAGCCAGTGACGCTTATGTGCGGCAAACTTTTGACGGTTTTGCTGCCTCCTTTGACGCGGTCCTTAAACGCCTTGATTATCGGGCTCCTTTTTTGGTTGAAGATGCCTTGCTGCAGTTAAATCCTGATACTAACTGGAATCTTTTGGACGCCGGTTGCGGCACCGGATTATGTGGTGCATTGGTCAGGCCCTTAGTCAAACGCCTGGTAGGCGTGGATTTATCATCGAAGATGCTTGAGCGTGCGAATGCTCGTGGGGTTTATGACGAATTAATTGAAGCAGAATTGACGGCGTTTTATTCACAAGCCAATGCGGAATATGATGCGATGACTTGCGTTGATACCTTGTGCTATTTCGGCGATTTAACCGAGGTGATTTCAGCCTCGGTGAATTCGTTAAAACCTAAAGGGTATTTTTTGTTTACCCTGGAAAAGCTGGAAGAAGATGGAGCAGAAAAGGTCTTTCGATTGAACCTGCATGGGCGTTACAGCCATACCGAAGCTTATGTTAGAAAGACACTAACGAACGCAGGATTTCAGATTCTACGTATTGAAAACTCTGTACTGCGCAAAGAAGGACGTGAACAGGTGCTAGGTTTAGTGGTGACCGCCCAATTGTCTTAATTCGCTAGAGCATTATTACCAGCAACGTAGCTGTCGCCGCAAAAATAAAAGCGATGCGCAGCCACACTCTGGCCGATATGGATAACTTGCCGCCTTGCCGCAGGTATTCTCGAGCAGAAAAGAAGGCAAACACTACAGATAAAAAGCCAAAGATATAGGCAGGTTGTATTGTCATGCTGGTTATTAGAGCAAACGCTGTTGACGCCAACCGGGTGCCCGGACTTCAAACAAAGGTTCATCCGGCTTGAGCAACGCCAACTCCAATGCGGCGGCAGCGCGTTGAGTCTGGAAACCTTCCCTTAGCACCTTTCGGCATTGCGTTTCCGTGATGGGCGCACCCAGTAAATACCGGCTACCTGATTGAAAGTTATGCTCCCTGGCAGTCCACCAAGCCTGAACTTTTTGGGGATCCGGCCAGGCCAAGTTTTCGTCGGACTCCAACGCCACATCGTCATCTTCAGGATTCTCGGTGGGCCCAGCTTCGAAACCTTCGGGTTTATCACGATCTAAATCTTCATAAGCAATGTCGGCACCGGTAATCAAACTGAACGATTCCCCAGCTAAGCGTGCCAACTCGGGGTTTGCCATTTGTTTGATTAGCCAGGGCACATAGAGTGGATCGCCGATCATTCCTGCACCAGCTACCAAATCCCGCTGGCGCTCAGGATATTGCGCCAAACCTTGCAATAAGGTTTTTGAGTCCGACACCGGCAACACACGCAATAAGACAGGTAGGGCAGGGAAGAGCCGTGGTCCTAATACAACAAAAGTTTTAAGAACTTCCAACGCTTCTGATCGATTGCCTAAAAGCGCTGACGACCAGGCCGCCCAGAAACGGATGGAGGCTTCGGTATCCTGAAAATAGTCGCGTAATTGGTGAATCAAGTCACGACGCTTAAGTTCGCCAACTGCCCGCAAGGCTCTGGCTCTTAAGGGTAGCGGTGCGTTTTTGTCATGTATCAGTGTCTCCAGGATTTTTCCCGGATTCACTCGATGTACTGCACAGGCGGAAATACCGATAAGCTGATGAAAGCTGGAGTTGGATTCCAGCAGATGCTTTACCGTCCCGGACAATTTCGACGGATCAGTCCAACCCAATGCTGATACCAGCCCTTTGCTGGCGTCAACTGAGTGTTCGGCAATGCTGATTATCTTTGCTAATTTTTGTGGGTCTTTGCTGTCCAGTGCCAATAGGGCAGCTGCGAATACCTCACCAGATTCGCCGATTGTAAGTGCTCGTTCGCACAACTCCCAGCCTAAAGGTCCGGCAACCCGAAGACCGTCCAGATGCGCTTCCACACGGTTGTCGAGTTTGGCCAGGTCTTTTAAGCGGTAATGCGGAGCACGCACAGCATGACTCCGGAGTATCCATAAAAAAGCCGCTTCTTCGGCGTGTTGCTCAATGATGTGGGGGATATAGGGAGGGATTATCAGATTGTTGTTAGTTGACACGACCATTTAGAATCCTTATGGCGTAATTTATTGGATATACGTAATTTATATTAACTGGAGCGCCAACATTAATTTAGCTATGAAAATGTAGAATCAATAAGTACATTCATAAGGGCCTAAGGCTTCCTCCGTTTTTCAACACGGATAATGATTCAAATCAATCAATTTGCTTCCAATGAACGCCTTCAAATGAGGCGATATTTTTTTCGCCTATCGACCACAAAGCATCACCTGTAATATTCAATTTGTAAAAAGAGGCTAGATCATTTAATTCAAGATCAATAGGCTCAATTCCAGCATCGGTAAGCGTGTAAATTCCCTTCATATCACTGATGAAAAGAGAACCTTTAAACCAGCGAATGCCCCAGATGTCATTAATAAGCCCCCCTGTATCTACGATTTCCCAAACTGTATTTCTCCCTCGAATAAGAAGGCCTTCTATCCCCCCTATATATACAAAGCCGTCTCCGGTGCAGCATATTTCCGTGAGCAGCATATTTGTTGGGCTATCTAGTTTCGCCCATCTTTCTCCATCAAAGCGCCATATTTCTCCTCTCCAACCAACTCCATATATCTCTTTTTCTGAGAATCCATCAATTGATTCAAACCCATATACTGTATTGTCTTCTATAGGTGGTCGACATGAGGAGGCTATATCTATCCAAATATTGGAAGAATCACGTCGGTAACATTGTCTATCACCACCTACAGCATATACATGTTGTCCAATAGTGCGGATGCATCTTAAAGGGCCGCGTTTATTAATTTTATTTTCAGCGGTGAATTTTTCATCGATTCGTCCTTCCAATTTGTTTGAATCAATTAGCTCTAGAGTTTTGCCATAATTTGACACAATAATCAGTGAATGTTCGCTATTTATATCAAGAATAGCTAGACCAGCACTTAACCAACCGACTTTAAATAATTCGAAAAAATTATTATCACGAATCATCAATATTATCGAGTGAGGAACTTGTGCCACCGAGAGTTCATCAATCGAAAGTATGACATAACCCGAATTTGCGTTAATCGGTATGCCTTGGACAAAAGAACCAAAATCTGCAAATCTACCCATATTTAATTATCCATTCGTTATTTAAGCGCATGATTTTAACCAAGTTTCGATAGTAAGATTTCAGAATAGCGTAAATTGATTTCCTCAGTGATTCTTTCTGCCGCTTCATCTGAGACATCTCCACACTGTACAGGCTGAATTCTCGTGTCGTCTTGAATTCCACATTTATTGTGGTAATCATCTAATTGTGCTTCTGTGCATTTTTCGTCACAGTGAGAGTACGGAAAAACTTGTTGCATCGCCTCTATGCCAGCTTTTTTTGCTTGCTTATAAGTTATAAAGCCATCAGTAGATAATTTTTTGGCTTTAGCAGAAGCGATGCTTTGGAATGTATGCATGGCACCATGTGTTCCACCTACATTACTGGTTCCATCGGCACAGACACAAGGTGCTTTGCTTGCATGATATTCTTTTTGTTTAGCAGGATTGAGTTGGTTTTTTACTGATGGCAGTAAAGTGGTTGGACTCGATTCGCGATCATTAAGAAAACAACTTGCTTCGACTAAATGATGTCCGGTTTGAGGGGAGCAGCATTTGCTAGGTTCGTAGGGTGTGAGATTGCAGCGCCGAGCATTTATACAATCGTGTGCTGCGGCAGTATTCGCCAATTGATCGGCCTGAGCTGCGTTTTGTGGCTTTTGTGAGTTTTTTAAACGACCCGTACTTTGATACGGTAAATTTGCTTTAAGTTCCGCACATGCATCACGGGTTCCATATGGTTTGAAATCTTTGCAAGCAACTTTTTCTTTTTTGATGTCACCAGCGCATGGGCCAGTTTCCATGCTAACAGCCATACTATCGACAAAAGGCCAAGGCACTGCCTCATTTGCAGCTGTGCAACCATGATTATTGGTGGTCATATCCAAATGACGATCAACATTTTCGCCTTCAAACTTGACATCCATTGACCACTTAACGAAATATACCTTTCCAGTATTCTTACTGGAAATCACACCTTTTTTTGCCGCCGCTCCTGCTTCATCACCGGTTGATTTTTTAAAGTAAGACTTGTTTTTCAACATGACTTCTTTGTCAGAGATTTTTACGGTTTTGCTACCTTCCGTGGTGTCCGATGCAAAGCCGGTATTGGGGTAGGGAATGGGTACGCCAGGAGGTGTCGCCGGATTTTCAGGCGGGGTAAAACAAACGTCCGGCATCGCACAGATTGTTTTACCTGAACCCGATTTGCAAGCGAGTTCCATTCCATTTGCAAAAACCTTATTTGCCATTATTTAGCCTCTATTGTTTGCCAGGCGAAAACTATTGAAGAACGTTTGCCATCATCATTTCCTAGATGCGCCAAGATATGATTGCCTTTGCTGTAGTTATTTTCACAAGCAGACTTTAATGCTGCGATCATCACAATCCCGATTGGAGAACCGACTTCGCCAACACAATCGGCTGGATGCCATATATCGAACTCATCACGTATAACTCGCTCTATTCGACTAAACGCCAAACTTGCTTCTTTGAAATAATATTGTTCCCCTGACAAATCGGTAATCCTGAAATCCAGGTTACTTAGTTCACACCCAGCATCGCTCAAGGAGTCTTTTATTGCTGACGCCAAACCATCCGCCTTCAAAGGTTCTTCTGAATCCACATGGGCCTTTTCAACGCCAAACCCCAAGCCATGGCAAATCAGTTGATGTTCTGGTTTGGCATAAATCGGTTCGACTACCAACGCTGCACCGGCTTCACCTGGAATAAAACCGTTTGAGTTTTGACTGGTTAATAATCGTTCATTTTCTTGATAATGGGACAAGGTTGGCCAGACCAGCATACTGTCCGTAGCGGCAATCAGCACGTGCTTGATATTGGTTTCTTGCAGCAATTGCCGGGCATGTTTCAAGGCGACGGCAACAGCGACATGGCCTCTGGGAATAACACGGGATTTTTCGTGAAACTCCAGACCTAATTCGTTTTGTAAATCGAGAAAAAACTGGTTGTCGTCATCAATGACGCGGCCTTTACGTTCATGTTCTGACAGGCAAAGTAGCAAGGGCGTTGCTTTGGGGACGATTTGTTTGTTGTTGGTCAGGCACTCATTGATAGCGGTTGCGGCCATTTTGAGTAATTTGGTTTTGCCGCGCCAGGGATGTTCCATCGGCACTTCACAGCCCATAATCCATTCTCCGCCATTGTCCATAAAGCGGGTTTCCTGAAAATTATCAATGGCGCAGCGAATGGCGGCACACGTCGCTTTGGCATTGAGACCAACGCCTGTCACCAAGCCAGTGCCGGTGATGGCTAGTGGGAAGTCGCTCATGATTCGTCTTCCTCAGTTGCCGCTTTATTAGCGTTAACAAGATGTGCCAGCGACGGCTGCCAGGTTTTACCTAGCTCTCTTGCTCGCCACCAACCACGGGACATTTTGCCAGTCAGTACCTGGGTGATTTCAAACATATTCTTTTTAAGCGGCAAACTGGCGCGCCAGCAGAGTGTAAATACGCCTTCGTCGGGCTCAATTACCAAGGTGTCGATAACGCCGGAGGTTTCAAGCCGACCGCCTTTTTTGTAGAAAAAAACAATGGGAACGTCGACCTTGGGCAAGCGGAAGAAAATGCGCTCCTGAGGTGCGAGATTGCCGAGCACGACTTCTTCACCGCCCAATAAATAGGGGATTTGTTGATCCGGTGGTGCCGCTTGAAAATATTGATTATCAAAATCAGACGGTAAAAACGGAAAAACATTATCAATCCAGTGCTGGTCGTAAGTACCTGCAAACGGTGCGCGCGACTGCCAGTGTCTGCCAACCACCCCCAAGGACATGGGGCGGTATTCGCCTTTCGGCGAGGTGATGGGGCTATCCATTTCTTCAGTGTTGGGGACGGATGTTCCGGCAATATCGATGAGATGCCGTCGATAGCCTATGCCGATGGGATTGGCCATAAAGGCGCTGTGTTCGTTGGGGTCGAAATGGAAATTGTCATTGCCGCCGTATGCCCGGTCGTAAGTAATCGACATCTTCAGAAAGGGTCGAGGTCTGCCAGGAGTGACCAGCAAGCCGTTGACTTCCCATTCGCGATCGCCGATTACATTAAAACTTTTGACCAGAGAGCCAACCTTCAAGCCGACCGGCAGTTTGGTGACCGGCTCGCCTTTGGGCGCATGCGCACTACCGACCAGTAACACGTCACAGCGTGGTTTGATGGGAGAGAAATCGGCTTCATAGACGGGGGCGGAATAGCCCGGTTCGCTAGTGAAGGTATCGGCCATGACGAGCGGCTTTTGTACTTCGGCCAGAGTAGCTTCGCTGCCATCGAGCGGAATACGGAACGTGCCTTTAACGACCACGACCAGGCTTTCCCGGCCATTTTTGTCTACACCCTGCGTGAAGGCCGCCTGCATCCCTGTGGAATTCAACAGATCCATAAGTCGTTTAGTTGATTTGCACCGAACCGCCTTTAATGCGGTTGACGCCGGAGGAACGAGTCAATACATAGGCGCCACGAATGATCACCTTACCTGCCTTGGTGAGCGTGATGCTGGCCTTGCCGCATTTCAACACAATCTCTTGTTTGGCTTCGATCAGCATGCGTTCGCCATCAACCACGACACTGTTTGGCAGTGTTTCGGATTTGAGTTCAATCTCTTTGGTATGTCTGATGCGACCGATGATCATCGGTGAAGTCGGATCTCCATTTTCAAACAATAAAGCGATTTCGTGGCCGATGTCTTCATTGGACAAGGGGGTTGTGGCTCGTGCGGGCAGGGAGGTTTCGTTTGGGTTGCCGGGGAAAACGATTAAAGGGCGTTGTTCATTATCGAAGCCAGTCAAAATACCAATGACGACGCCATCGATACGGATTGCGGGTGAAATGTTTATGGATGCTTCATTCATCATTTGCTCCAAACTTAAAGTCATACTCAGTTTTGTAATACATTTTTGCCTTTCATCACGACATCTTTGTCGGCCTTGACATTGACTGCTCCAGAACCTTTTATGGTAATGTCCTTGCCGGTGATAGTGATGGTGCCGTCTTTTTTCATTGTGATGCTGGCGCTGCCGGTTTTAATGGTAATTGAATCACCGGCATTGATTGTCAAATTCTTGCCAACCGTCAGGCTGTCGTCCTTGCCGACTGATGCGCTACGATTTTCTCCGACACTTGAGGTCTGGTTTTTTCCAACTGTGGTTGATTGGTTATTGCCAACATCAACTGTATGAGAATTACCGATAGTGGTTGATTGATTTGCCCCAACAGCAAGCGTTCTGGCCGCGCCGACGGCAATTTCCTGTGCAGCACCTATCGCAATGGCTTCGTTCACGCCTACGGCTCGGGTACGGGTTAATGCAACAGTGATGGTTTCATTGGAGCCGACTGTTTCCGTGCGGTTTGCGCCTATGGAAATGGTTTCATTAGAGCCTACCGATTCCACCCGATTGACGCCGATAGTGATGGTTTCGTTATTGTCGACGGTTTCTGTCCGATCGTGTTTAACGTGGGTAGTTTCATCGTGATCGATGGTCTTGGTACGGTCATGGCCTACCCAATGGGTTTCATTATTTTCGACCTCGATGTCCTGGTTTTTCTCAGCATGCAGAAAGACCTGCTCTGAGCCTTTTTTGTCTTCAAAGCGAAATTCGTTGAAGTTAGCAGTGGCTCCGCCCTTGCTCGAACGACTTTTGATGCCGGACTGAGTCATGTTTGCTGGAAGTTCGTAAGGCGGCATATTGTCGGCATTGTAAACACTGCCGACAATCAGCGGTTGGTCCGGGTCGCCTTCCAGAAACTCGACGAGCACTTCATGACCCATCCGAGGGATGGCGACCATGCCCCAGTTCTTTCCGGCCCAAGGATGAGCGACCCTTACCCAGCAAGAACTGTCTTGGTCCTGTTTTCCAGGTTTCCATCGTTCTTTGCGATCCCAATGGAAGTGTACTTTTACCCTACCGTATTTATCCGTGTAGATTTCCTCACCATCGGGACCTACCACAACCGCAGTTTGCGCGCCGTGAACTAGTGGTTTTGGCGTGTTGCGCAACGGTCGGAAAGGGCGCTGGTTATCCAGAGCAGCAAACGTACAGGAAAAAAAGTCCTCGTTTGACGAGCTGGAGCCGGATAGGTAGTCGTCTAAAAACAGGTGGTAATTTGCAGATAAGACCAGATATTCACGGTTTTGATCTGGTCGATGAAATTCGTCCAATTTAAAAAGATAACCAACAGCCAAACCACGCGCATTGCCTTTACCCTCACACTGTTCGAAGCGGGCATGATGTTCTTCGATGCGTTGGTGAACGAAATGCTCGCCGGCGCTGGTTTCAACATATCTGCCTGGGTAATCAAAGAATTCATGCGCGGCATGGGTTGAGTGCGCTTCTTTCAGGGTTGATTTGACCAATAGCTTGGCTTTGGGTTTCTTAAAATCATAATCCGTTATTTCATAGGCGCCGGGCTGGACTTCGTGGGCAAAACCCCAGTCGCTAATGTGATCAATTCGGGATTTGTCTGAGCTGCTACTTTCGGAATGGTAGGGAATCTTTTCATAACCCGGAAAACTGTCATGCGCACTGCTGGAATCAGCCAGCACTAAATGATGAATGCTCTTTTCATGGGTGAAGTAATAATGAATACCTTCTTCTTCCATCAGGCGACTGACAAAATTGAAATCAGTTTCGCGGTATTGCACACAATATTCCCGTTGGGCATAACTGCCGCTGAGTTTTAATTTGAAGTCGCTAAAACCCTGATCCTGAAATACCTGTTTAATAATTTCCGGCGCTGTTTTGTTTTGGAATATTCTGCAGTTAGAGGCTCTGGTTAAAAACCATAGCCAAGGGCGGACAGTCGCGCGGTAATAGGTGTATACGTTGAGATTGCCATATTGTCCAAAACGAGTCACACAACCATTGAAATAGCGTTGACTGCCATCCGGCAGGTCTATGCAGATGGAGATGTTAGTGCCCAGGATTTCATTCGGATTGATGGCAGGATTTTCGCTTAACAGCTCAATGTTGAATTCGAACGGTTCGCTCAGACTTTCCCAGCCATTCATTTTATAAAACAACAAAACGTCTTCGCCAAGGGACGTAACGACTTGAATCCTACGATTTTCTTGTGTAACCGCCATGGGGTTAATTCCTTGGGAAGAGTTCATTCAGTACGAAGCGTCGAACTGCAGGGGCGCTATTTACAGCTCGGTATTTATACCATTTTCTCAAAACAGGGCAATGGGTTTATCTCAACATTGGATGATTAAAGTGGTTTTTGCATGAAAAACGTAACTATTCCGAGTTCGTAGATAGCGGTAAATGTGACTTGTAGGAGCGACGCCTTTGTCGCGACTGATAGCTCGTTTGTTTGTTTAATATCAACGTAGAATAAGTCGTAACGATATGACTACCTTGTAAAACCAATCGCCCAATTTATAAAGAGACGTTTGCGCCGGGTTCGTCGGAATGTATGATTTTCCGAAGCCCTATATATTTAACGACCCGAGTCCAAAAAATCACCCTCATGCAAACCAACAAAAAACCTCACCAACACCTCTATGTCCAAGTCTTAACCGCAATTACCCTTGGTATTGCGCTTGGCTACTTTTACCCGGATACCGCTGTCACCATGAAGCCATTGGGTGATGGTTTTATCAAGCTGATCAAGATGATTATTGCGCCGATCATTTTTTGCACGGTGGTCACTGGCATTGCAGGGATGCGGGAGCTGGACAAAGTCGGGCGTGTGGGCATTAAAGCGTTGTTGTATTTTGAAGTGGTGAGTACGCTTGCGCTGATTATCGGTTTGTTAGTGGTGCATGTCATTCAGCCGGGTGCGGGTATGAATATCGACGCCAGTACTTTGGATACCAAAGGCCTGGCAACGTTTACTGAAGGCGCAAAAAGCCACAGCGCGGTGGATTTTCTGCTCAATATCATTCCCACCACTGTTGTCGATGCCTTCGCCAAGGGCGATATGTTACAGGTGCTGTTGTTTTCATTGTTGTTCGGATTTTCACTGGCGGCGATGAAAGACTCCGGCACCGAAGTGTTGGTGTTTATCAACAAGCTTTCCCTCGTATTGTTCGGCATCGTCGAAACGATTATGAAGCTCGCCCCCATCGGTGCATTTGGTGCGATGGCATTTACAATTGGCAAATACGGCCTGGGCTCGCTGATGCCATTGGCAAAATTGATGGGTAGCTTTTATCTCACCTGTTTATTGTTTATTTTTGTCGTATTGGGCCTGATTGCCCGATTGACGGGATTTAGCATTATTAAATTCATTGTTTATATCAAAGATGAGTTGCTAATCGTGCTGGGTACGTCATCGTCAGAATCAGTATTGCCGCGCATTATGGTCAAACTTGAAAAACTGGGTTGTTCCAAATCCGTGGTCGGCTTGGTGATTCCCACAGGCTATTCGTTCAATCTCGACGGGACCTCAATCTATCTGGCGATGGCGGCTATTTTTGTCGCCCAAGCCACCAATACGCCACTATCGTTTACTCAAGAACTCACTTTATTCGGTGTGCTTATACTCACGTCAAAAGGTGCAGCGGGCGTTACCGGCAGCGGCTTTATTACCCTTGCTGCCACGCTATCGGTGATTCCGACTATTCCCGTGGCAGGGCTTGCTTTGATCCTTGGCATAGACCGTTTTATGTCCGAAGCCCGCGCCTTAACCAACCTGATCGGCAATGGTGTGGCTACAGTTGTCGCAGCAAAATGGGAAAACGAACTGGATCAGCAGCAGCTTGAGATCGAACTAAGCTCCACTTAGTTGAGTGTTTTGAAACAGTTTAAGCGCCTTTAAATGCTATAAAACCGGCCTTTAGGCCGAGGCAATGTTGATCTGGTTTGTTGTGGGCGCGACGCTCTCACAAGTCAGCTGATCACTATCTGACACAATATTGTTTAAGGAAAATATTTCCTTACAAATCTCACCTATACTCATGCGCTAGTCATTCAATGCTTACATTTGGGTTTAGTAGCATTGGATTGTTTGTCAAAAAACTTAAGGCCTCTAAAAATTATCCGTTTATGCTTCGACAGGCTCAGCACGAACGGATAAGGCACTGATTTATATAAAATACCGTTCGCACTGAGTTTGTCGAAGTGCAATTTTTAGAGGTCCCCTTAACTATATCTGTTGCTATCAATGAACGCATATTGGTTGTTAACCCCTGCATTATTCTGTTCTTGTCTTTCTGCGTATGCCGATGATGCGCAGCTAGGTGAGGAGTCGAGCGATGAACAGGCAGTGTTGTTCAGCGAATTGCCGTCCGTATTCAGCGCTTCACGTCACGAACAGCCCATCACTAAAGCACCTGCTTCAGTCGATATCATCAACTCTGAACAAATCAAACGCTATGGCTGGCGGACTATTTCCGTGCTGCTGGGCAGCTTGCCGGGATTCATCAGTACTTACGATCGGGCTTATCATCACAATGGTGTCCGTGGTTTTGCTCCCCCTGGCGACTACAACACTCGAATTCTGGTATTAATTGATGGTCACCGAGTCAACGAGAATTTGCAAGATTATGCCGGACTAGGCCAGGATGCGTTGGTCGATATGGAAAATATTGAGCGAGTGGAAGTAGTGCGTGGACCGGCTTCATCGCTTTATGGCAGTAGTGCATTGTTTGCTGTTGTTAATGTCATTACTCAACGTGGTCGCGATTTGCAAGGCGTGCGCCTTTCTGGGGACATGGCGAGCTATGACACGCATAGAGGGCAGATAAGCTACGGTAAAAAATATGCTAACGGCTTGGAAACATTTTTATCCGCCAGTCATCTCAAAAGCGACGGACACGAAAATATAACTTTTCCTGGCTTGGGAAAAGCGTTGAATTTGGATTCCGAGCAAGTAGAACGCTTGCACGGCAAACTGGCTTGGGAGGATTTCACTCTCAGCGGCAGTTGGATGGGGCGTAAGAAATTTCTGCCCATGGGCACTACCGGTACGACTTTTGGTGAGTCCAATACTTATTACCATGACCGTCGTGCCTATGCAGATCTGAATTATCACCATAATTTCACTGGCGACTGGGAAGTGACTGGTCGAGCATTCTGGGATAGCTATCAATTCGATGATGACTTACCGTATCGGGTCTCACCGACACAGCGTATTGTTAATAAAGATAGCTGGCTGGGCCAATGGTTTGGTGGGGAATTTTTATTAAGCCACACCTTTTTTGATAAGCATCGGCTGACATTAGGTAGCGAAATTCGGCGTAATTTTTTGCAGCAGATGGTCAACAATGATGAAAATCCTTATTTTCTATACGCCAATAATCGCCAGACCAGCAGCATTTACGGTATCTATTTGCAGGATGAATGGACCATTCTGGATAACTTAAGTTTACAGGCTGGTGGCCGCTACGATCATTACGACAACTTCGGTGGCACTTTCAATCCCCGCCTTGGCCTTATATATGAGCCCTTAAACGGCACTACTTTAAAGCTGCTGTATGGCACCGCTTTTCGCGCTCCCAATGCATTCGAATCCGTCTATACCTGTTGCGAAGGATCTACCCCCTGGATTGGTAATTCCAGCTTAAGACCGGAACAAATTGAAACCTATGAAATTGTGTTGGAGCAGCGCATAAACCAGTATTTCGATCTACGCGTCAGTCCATATTACAACCGCTTGACCAATCTGATTAACTTAACAGTGTCTCCCGGCGGCCTAAGGCAATTTCAAAATCAGGGTAATGCTGAAGCTCATGGATTGGAAACTCAATTGAAAGGGCATTATGAAAATTTTGAGGGCCGTTTGAGCCACACTTTCCAACAGAGCCGCATCGGCGGATATGACACGCCCCCAAATGCTCCCCAGCACATGCTCAAGCTGAACCTGAGTGCGCCCTTATGGCAGGATAAGTTGTTTGCGGGGCTGGAAGTGCAATATGTCAGCTCACGTGCAACTACTACGATAGGGAATCGAGTACCCAACTACTCTATTACCAATTTGACGTTATTGTCACGGCACTTGTTGCCCGGTTTGGAGTTGACTGGTGGCCTATATAATTTGTTCAATGAACATTATGTCGATCCGGCTAGTCCGCCACTTCTGCCGGATGCCATATCACAGGATGGGCGTAATTTGCGCATTCGCTTGAGTTACGAATTCTAATGTCGTCTTGTTATTGCAAGGTAAGTGGTTATAGTCCAATTACCCGTCGCAAATTCAGTTTACTCGATCAAAATCGGTTCGATATTGAAAACATGTTTTGCACGAGTTTGGCGATGCGTTGCAATCTGATTGCAGCCTTAATCTGGGTTGCCCGTTTATGCTTTATATTCGCATGGTCAGCTATTGCTTTGTCTGCAACTGATATTCTGATTCTGCAAAGCCACAACAGCACGCCATATCAACTGACATTAGCCGGTTTTCAATCTAGCATGGCTAGTAGTTCTCTGGAAGTCGCTTATCAAAGACTCGATATTCCTAGTAGTAGCGATACCAATGTTTTAATCCAGTTGTTGCAAAACTATAATCCCAAATTAATTCTGACTCTGGGCACACCGGCCACTCGGGCCTCATTGTCACAGGTAAAACAAATCCCCATGGTTGCCGGTTTAGTCCTGGATATCGAAGAATTAGGCCAAAACGTAAATGCCACAGGTGTCGGATTGAATTTTCCTGCCAGCGTGCAATGGTTATGGCTGCATAGGATATTACCTGAGGCTCGGCAGATTGCAGTGCTTTATGATCCTAGGCAAGGGTCGGCGTTATTTCAGACTTTGCAAAAGCAAGCGCTGGCTGATGGTATTAATCTGATTCCGGCACCCGCTGCGAGTGCTGTAGATTTGCCTGCTCTAATAAAAAATTTGCCTACGCAGCTTGATGCGTTGTGGGCGGTTGACGGAGCCGCTGCTTATAATCCAGCGGCGGTTCGTGAATTATTATTGTATTCGTTCCGCAATCGGGTGCCACTTATCGGATTGTCAGCACAATGGGTCAAAGCCGGCGCTTTATATGCTTTGGATTGGGATTACAGTGATCTGGGAGCTCAATCGGCTGATCTTGCCAAAGATATTTTATTAAAAGGTATTTCCCCCGCATCGCTGACGCCACTTACGCCACGGAAAGTTAGGCCTGTATTTAACACAAAGACAGCCGAACATATGAAATTGTATATTTCTGATCGCTTGCTATCGGAAATGTCCGAGGTGATTCAATGAAGCTATTCAATTCTTTGAATATGGCTAAGCGTTTTAACATATTAAACGCGGCATTAGTGTTACTTACTGCATTGAGTGTCGGCTTTGTCGTCACATACAAATTGTTATCTTTACAGTTTGAAGCTCGCCAAGAATATAACCGGGCTCTAGTCAGTCTGCTGGCCGAATCAAGCGAATATGCAATCTATACGCATCAACATGCATTGCTGGAAAAGCAGCTTGCAAAGCTGGCAAATCTCTCAGGGCTGGCGTATGTCGCTATTGTCGACGAAAGGGGCAAACCGCTGGCACAAATCAATCCTCATCCTGACAATGTATTAGATGAAAAAACGACGCAATCATTGAGTTTTTGGCATTGGTGGCGCAGTACTGGAGGCCAAGGATTTGCAGATATAGTCCAGCCGATCAGCAGCAGTAATCTTCAAAATGAGGATGCGCTGTTTTTAAACAATGATACTCAAACCAAGGTCATTGGGCAGGTTCGTCTGGTGATGAATCCTGCTTATTTCGAGGCCATTTTAAGAAATACTTTTTTGCTCAGCTTTGCTGTGGTGCTGTTGATTTTATTCATCAGTTTAGGCATTTTCATGACTATGACAGCACGCATCACCAAGCCGCTGAAACAATTGAGCGAAGCCGCTCATGAAGTCATTGAAGGTCGATTAGAACAATTATCTCTACAAAGCGGCGGGCCCGAACTGCACGAATTGGGTAAAGCATTTAACTTGATGATCAATTGGCTTAGCGATTATCACACCGAGGTAGAAAGCTATCAGAGAATGCTGGAACGGCAGGCTTATTATGATGATTTGACCGGTTTAGCCAACCGCATTCTACTAAAAGACCACTTGCAGCAAGCCATCATTAATGCGCAACGTCGTAAAAGTACGGCGGCTTTGTTGTTTCTGGATTTGGATAGATTTAAAAACATCAATGATACCTTGGGGCATTCCTTTGGCGATCGGTTATTACAGGAAGTGTCAGAGCGTCTTCGACAACAGCTGCGAGCTTGCGATACTGTGGCGCGCATGGGTGGTGATGAGTTTATTGTTATTCTCAATGATCTAAATTTGAATATAGATCAGGCCAAAACCGATGCTGGTTATGTGGCCCAGCAAATTGGTCAGGCATTGAGCCAGCCGTTTTCCATCAACGAGCACGACATCAGTACCAGTTTCAGCATAGGCATTGCCTTTTATCCGCATGATGGAGAAGTCGGTGAGGTACTGACGCGTAATGCGGATTGCGCCATGTATGAAGCTAAGACTAAGGGTCGTAACACCTACCATTTTTATGATCCATTGCTGCAACAACGTGGCATGCGTCGTTTAAATCTGGAAACCGGCTTAAAACATGCGATAGAGTTGAAGCAATTGTCACTCAATTTTCAGCCTAAATACGATACGCGTAGTGCTAGATTGGTAGGAGCGGAAGCTTTAATTCGTTGGCAGTTTCATGGTAATTGGGTGTCTCCGGCAGAATTTATACCCTTAGCCGAAGAAACCGGGCTGATTATTTCGATTGGTGATTGGGTATTGGAAACCGCGCTTAGTACACTGGCTGAATGGCGAAAGTCCGGCGTGGTTGATGAGTCCTTTCATGTCGGCGTAAACGTTGCACCCTCCCAGTTTTGGCATCCAGGATACGCCCAACGCACACTGAATATACTTGAACGCTTACTTCCCGATGCACCAGGCGCATTAGAGTTGGAGCTGACTGAAAGCTGTTTACTTCGCCCCACTGAAGAAAGTATGCGTACTTTCTTCACTTTGAGGCGGGCCGGTATTCGCTTTGCTATGGACGATTTTGGTACGGGCTATTCGAGCCTTAGCTACTTAAAACAATTTCCGCTGGATATTTTGAAAATTGATCAATCTTTTGTCCGAGATTGCGTAGACGACCCCAGCGATGCAGCAATCATCCGTGCAATTATCGCAATGGCAGGTGGTTTGGGTTTAGAAGTTATTGCCGAAGGTGTAGAAACTGCAGAACATGCGACTTTTCTCAAAGAAGCTGGCTGCCATTTATTGCAAGGATATTTGCTGGCCAAGCCTATGCCGGCAAAAGAGTTTGTAGTATTTTGCGAAAACTTTGATCATCTTCCTATTGAAGCGTCAAGTAATGCCACGGCTCCAATTTTATCGGTAATGGAGTCATGGCAGAATGGAAGATTAAGCTAGTTGTTTTATTCTGTATACCGATTGAACAGCATGGCCAGCATATCAATTTCGTCTTGCGAGGGCTTGCACCAACCTTCTATGCCCAAGTCGCCCAATATTTGACGACCTTGACTATCCATGCTCATGTTCAACAGCACTTCATCGATAGCTTGCGCAAGCTCCGCACATTGCGGGGCGACACAAAATAAATGGAACGCAAATGCGGTTTCGCTCTGGTCAATTTTGCGTAACATTTTACTGGTCAACCCAGACAAGCCATTGTATGAGTCGCTCAGCATAAACAAAATATCCGCATTTCCTCTCAGCAGCGTTTGCAAGGCCTTGATATCGTAGCCGGCAAATTGATATTGCATATTGGCCAGAGCGGCTTCATCTTCTTCAAGCAGAAATCGACCAAGCAAGTAGACAAAATTTTCTTTGGCGGCGGTCACGATAGTGCCACCTTCGAATTCTTTTAACTGCTGGCGCTGATCGTCGGCACCGCGCTCGGTGCATGGCAGTGGCGCGTCAGCAGCGGTGGGATCACGCCGTCGCGCCTGTGGGACCTGCTGCGGCTGCTGGCCTGGTTCACCTGGCCGGCGTGGCC
>JABFRC010000350.1 GCA_013141375.1 Methylococcaceae bacterium
CTTGGAAAAATTGCCCACCTGGCCAAATAGCCGTATCGATGAACTGTTGCCCTTGGCGCCGGAGGTGATTGAAACGTTTAAACGAAATAGGCCTGAGCCCGCAAAGTGGTAGGGTTACTCGCATACGCTACAGCAGCTGGCTTAACAACTCCAGCGTGGATTCCAATCGCAGTAGGGGGAACTGCATTAGTTCTAGGCTATGGCACTTATCGCCTTTTAAAATTAAAGAAAAAGGTAGCTAAGATTCCAAAAGGTAAAGAAGCGCAATTTACAGATACAGAAGCCAAAATAGTCGAACAACTTTTAAGATTCATGCCAAACGGCGGATCATAATAAAAATTGGCAGTATTTAAAAAATTTATTAATTGTCAGCAGTTAGACATACAGCAGACGATTGCAGGGAATCAACCAATGACTCTTTATGGCCGTACTGACTCAGTCATAATGTCGATTTGCTTGCCGAATACCTGACATTCCGCTAAGTCACCGGATACCTGAACTATTGAAATTGGATAGTGAGCCCGACGGTCGGGTAATGGCCGTACTGACTCAGTCATAATGTCGATTTGCTTGCCGAATACCTGACATTCGGCTATGACAATGTCACCGGATACCTGAACTATAGAAATTGGATAGTGAGCCCGACGGTCGGGTAATGGCCGTACTGACTCAGTCATAATGTCGATTTGCATGCCGAATACCTGACATTCCGCTAAGTCACCGGATACCTGAACTATTGAAATTGGATAGTGAGCCCGACTTTAGCGCACTTATAAAAGCGTTGTTACTATCAATTTGTCGTCATATCCAATCATTCATAATTTGAATAATCCGAATATGACGACGTTCTAGTATTACATCGGCATTTTATGATTCTTCATCATTTTCATTTTGTGCTCATGTTGCTCTTCCATCAGCTTCAATTGTTGATCTTTTAATTCTTGCTGTTTCTTCGGATCGGTTTCGGTAAGAATCTTATTCGATAAATCATGCATTTTGAGCATATGCTCTTGCTCCATCTTCATATGTTCCAGCATTTTGGCATGATCCATTGGTGCGCCCATGCTGCCTTCCATTTTCATTGCTGGTTTGGGTGCTGGTGGTTCTTCAGCAAATGAAGCTTGGTTAAACGCCACTAACGCTAAAACTGCAATAAGGCCAAATAGATTTTTCATGTTGCTGTACTCCTCATTTGATAAGAACTACAGACCTTAACACGAAGAGCCTGAACGAAGGATTAACTAACGAGGATATAAAAATTTTGGCTACGCCTTTGGAGTATTTTTAGACCACTCCCCATACCACGCCTTAAAATCGTTTGGGAAAGGAAGCCCACGTCCCGTTGTGCAATAACGAACGCTACCCATTACAGTGATGTAAGCAACACCACTGACATTCAAAGGAATTGGCTTTTTATTTTTCTCTGGTTTACTAAGATAACGCCACAAGTTAACCGCAGTTTGATAGCCGTCTTCAGCCTTTATTTCTAACTCATCTTTGTAGTGTTGAATTACGGTTTTACTATGCTTTTCGGCAAAGTCATCGACCGACCAACGGCTATCTTCAATGATAGTGGCTTTGATGGTTGGATCGGTCGAGAGATCGCTATATATCTTGGCTGAACTTAGGTTGTCGATCATTGCTCAAGCTCCTGCCATTTACTATATATGTGCCGTGTATTGAAACTTCACTGCCCCACATTTTTTGCAATCCAGCCACACTGTAAAACCCTCGTATTTGGCTACTTCCATAAGGTCATACATGACATACACAAAGATTGTGGAAACGTTTTGATCATTTTTAAATCCGGTTTAGCTAACACCTCTGTCCGGCGTCAATTATCTTTTCCGGTTCACACCTCATTGATTTAAGATTTTAAGTAGTATTATTTGATGAAAAACCCAAGCATTAAAATTGCCGAAACCAATGCCATTATCGATGCGGCAAAATTAACATAGAGCATTGACCGCATCGTTTTTAACTGGCAATTTAATGACCTCAAATATTTTGAAGTCCTGTGTTGTTGCTCCATGGTGATATCACTGCTTTTGTCGGCAATTTCCCTAACAAGATTTGTAATTTGCTTCTCGATGAGTTCATCGACAAAAAGTCGGTGGCTGTTTTCCATGACGCCTAAAATTTCCTTAGCTTTACTTTCCATGTTCTTACTCCACAAGTCAGCGGATATTTCCAGTTTTACATGGAATTCATCAATCAAGACTTCTTGTTTGCGGGCAAATTTCTTAATCAATAGATCGTTAATTGTATCCAGCACTAAAATCGGGTCGTTCTTGCCAAGGGCAATACCATGCTTGACGGCGACGGCGCGTATGATGGCTTCCATGTTATCGTCTGAGCATTCAGAATTTTCTGCTGTTATATGATTCGCTAAATCGCCATCAATGTCCCTACCTCGCTCTCCCTCGCTCATAGAATAACCGCAGCATCCAAGCGCTTATAAATATCATCTTTCATGATTTTCAAGCGTTGCCTAGTCATAATCGTTTTATCGGGATCCGCTATCGCTTCATCAAAGGTCATGTTTTGGTTCAGCATAGTGCTTAAATCGTGACCAAAGGTTTCTTGCTTTTGCACAGGGAGTTGGATCAGCGCGGTTATCTGCTCCTTATTGGCTTTATAGACGGTGAGTTGTTCAAAAGGCTTTCCGTCGGCCATGATTTCGCCCCAATAGGGATTAAGCCAAATAATAAATTGAGCATAACCTTTAAGATGGTTAACAATCTGTGCAAAACCCACCAAGGTATCGTTGAAGGCTTGACCGCCGGTAATGATGGTATGAATGACCAACTTATGGCCAAGGCTCTTTATCACTTCGGCTATTTCCATCTCCTTGATGTAAGTGGACAACGCTATAAACGAACTGGCGCCATTATCAATCACCGTATCACCTTTAGACTGCGCAATTAATTCGATAATCTCATCAAATCTACGCTGGTTTATTTGATCATTTTCCAGGATATCCAGGGACTGGACGGGTAAGCGTTTATATCGGCTAAAGGTTTTATTGAGTGGATCAGTATCGATTAACGTCAGTGGTTTGTTTGTATCACTGTGCTTATGGATTAAATATTGTGTGAGCAGGCTGGCAACCAAAGACTTGCCGACGCCACCTTTACCTTGAAGTATGATGTGAATGTTTGACATTAGTATAAATCCTTCGGGTTGATCATTGGGTTATGGGACATACCTTCAGGTAGCTTTAACGTGATAGGTTCTGCCTGATGTGTTCCCTCAACGTTTGGGGGTGTCGAATCTAACGTGCCACCAGTTTTCATCTCGTTATAGCCTTTTGAAGCGTTTTTACCTCCCGTCTGCGTATTTTCATTAAGTTGTTTTGACTGCAGTTGTCTTAGATATTTAGTAAATGTGCTGTAACTAAAAGTGATGAAACCCTCCTCAGCCAGAGCCTGCCAGACCGTAATTGCCTTATAACCCTTGTTTAATGAGTTTGTGATCAACTCCTGGTTGGCTAAGAACTCCACAAAACTAAGATTTCTCGTTTGTTTTGCTCGGGTCATCATGACATGTTCGAGTGCTTTGGCTTTTGTTTTATCGGTCATAGTTACGCCTCAATCGGTATTGAGCAAATGGTAAATCCAGCCAACTGTAGTTTATTTAAGTTTTTAGTAGTAAAAAACATATTATTTAGAATTACTGTAACATACTGTATTAAAT
>JABFRC010000286.1 GCA_013141375.1 Methylococcaceae bacterium
GATACAACACGGCGGCGTGTGCATCCAGAGTGTCCAGTTCGCTGCGCTGCAAACCTTCGATCAGGCAGCGGCCACCGAAAAAATCTTCCATCTCTGTCTGCTTGATTTGTTCGACGGTCTGACGGGCCAGTAACAAAGTCCTTTGCTTGGCTTCGCCTTCCTGACCGCCGGCTTTTTTTAACAAATGATAGGCATAGCCGAGATAGACCGGCTCCAGGGTTTCGCGGAATGATGATTTACCGTCATGGTATTCGACCGGAATATCCAAGCGAATGGCCTGGATGTTATCCACCGCTTTGCCAAAAGCCGCCAACGCGTAATCGTCTTTGCCTTGCTTTTGGTAGAGCCTGCCTTTGCGCCATTCGAGACTGACCATGGCCTCGTCAGGATCCATTTGCCCTGCCAACACGGATGCCTGTTCGCTAAGATCCAGTGCGTGCTGATCTTGGCCTTGAGTTTCATAAAGTTCTGACAAGCTATCCAGCAATTCCAGGCGTAAGTGCTTGTCGCTAATCTTGCCGCTATCGGCTTGGGCTTGCTCCAAAACGTTTTGGGCAACGGTAAGGCCTTCTGGCTTCCGATCCTTAACGGCGGTAGCCAAGTTCACAGCATATCGGACCCGCTCAACGGGTGCGCCAATCATGGGGAATTCAGCAGCTAATATTTTTGCTTGGGTCAATACCTCAGCATCAGTTTGGTTTTGCAGCCGGTTTAGCTTGATTTTCAACGATAGAGCCGTGTCATTTCCGGCAAACTGGAGCGCAGACTTATAGTATTGATCTTGCTTGGCAGTGTTGCCCGTTTCATGATAAAGCACGCCCAAGCTATTGGCAAAATCCGCTTTCTGGAGTGGTTCTGCCGCTAAATCGTAGGCTTGCAGCAACGTTTTTTCAGCGTCATCGTACCGGTGCATCTGTAATTGGATAGTGCCTAGTAAGCCATAGACCCGCGATTGTTCGGGTTTTGATTCGGCATCCTGTAAAACGGCATTCGCTTCCCGCAGGGCAAGCAAGTATTGCCCTTGCTCCAGGTAGGTATTGGCACGCACTACTAAAGAGTCTTTAGACATTTTAGCTTCGACGCTGTGAATTAACCCGCTCATCAGCGCGGCAACCAGAACCATTGCGGAGAAACGGCTTATCATTGTATGCCCCTTAGAATGCATCTAAACGTACCTGAAAGTGGATGCCATCATCCTGCATGTTGCCATGTTGCCGGGTCGACTGGTTTTCCAGGCGGTGTGCCCAAAAAAATTCGCCACCAAAATGCGGTATCTGAAACTGAAAACCGATCCCAGGCGAGTAAATATTTTGGGTAGTTGTATCATCAGCATTGTTCCACGCTGCGCCATAATCGAAGAAAGGTACCACGTCAAAACGGTATTTGGCCTTGCTATCACTATTCAACAAAGGGAAATGCAATTCTGCACTGGCTGTATAACCATTATCCCTGACCAATTGATTCTCACGATAACCGCGCACCGAATAACGCCCACCTACGGCTATACGCTCTAACGGCAACAGGGGGTCGTTACTGAGTTGCACTGTGCCTTTAAAAACCAGGCTGCTTTGTGCGTAAGGCAAATGCCATACGGCTTGGGTTTGCCCTAGCCAGGCAAAATAATCACTATCGGGGTACTTGGGATCAAGGATAGTCGCGCCAAACGAATCCAGGCCAACGCTAAAAGTGGAGCGAAACGCGACGGCCAATTTTTCCCAACGTTCGATATATTCCTGGTTAATACGTACGAATGATACCTGAGAGTTCCCATCTTTAAGTCCAGGTGATAACGGGATGGAAAAGCCTAATACGGTAGTTTCATTTTGATTGAAGCCGACCCCTATGCCAAACGTCAAACGCCGTTGAAGATTGTCGAACAAAATTTGATTGAGGCCACCCTCAACCGAAAAGCTCTGGCTATTGATATCAAGCCTAGCCAATGGCTCTTCGACGATTGATGCATTTGATCGGCTAAATGAGAAATAAGCTTTGGTGCCATAATCACCTAAAGGCACTAACCAGTTGCCGGAATATTGCAAAAACTTGCCACCCGTCGGATCTGAGGACATGAAAGTGAGGTCTAGCACATCACCTTGCCCGGTCAAGTTACGGATCCAGCCGTTGGCACCGACTGCTTCAGCACCGACCGACGGGGAACGGTAGTTATCCATGAGCGCCGTAAACTGGTAAGGGCGGGCGCGAACCACTTCCAAATCCAGGATACTGAGTCCCCGGTCGGCACCCGGCATTAACCGGCCATTCAAATGATCGAACAAGGGATCGGTCAACAACAGCCGAAACTGATCCTGGAGTGTGTTCATATTTAACGGGGCATCTTGATCGGGAATCAAGCGGTTTTTAACATAGCTGTCGCGCAACCAGCCCGTGCCTTTGATGTTGGCTTCACTCAAACGGCCTTCAACAATTTTTATCCGTAAGGTTTTGCCTTGAATCGGGTTGGGCGGAAAGGTGGCTCCCGATGTGATGTAGCCTTTGTCGATGTAATAGTGCGTCACTAAACGGCGCAATTCTTCCAGCTCATCGACGCTGACCGACTTGTGTAAATAAGGCTTGGCAAGGCTGTTTAATTCTTCGGTCGAAAAAACGGTATGGCCTTCAAAGTTGATTTGATCTAAGGCTATTCTATTTTGGGCAATACTTTCCTTGTCTGGCGCGGATGATTTCTGCTTGGGTTGCTGTGGAACGTCAATACCGGGCGATTCCGGGATTGCTTCAGGTGCTAATAATTGCTTGGTGCTTGGTCTCAATCCTCCCTCGTCTCCTGGTGTATACCGATATTGACGACCATAGACGGAAAAGACCACCAAAAAAAGACCCAAGACCTTCCAAAATGTATAACGCATTCTTTTCTCTCTTTTTTTACGACATGATCACATAAAAAAAGGTATTTACAAAAATTTTTTTAAGGGGGGCTTAATTCCAATATTTGAGGTGGATTTAAGAGTAGTTTACTAAATAACTCATGTTACGCAGGTAACAATTAATTTGCCCGTATGCCGCGCCGAGCATCGGAGCATTTATCAGGGATAGCCCGTTAGGGACGCGACTGGGATGTCGCGTGTTGTCAAAGGGGCAAGAGTCCCTTTGACAACCCCTGGTAAATGCGGGAAGCGCAGGGAAACAAGCGGCATCCGGGTCGCCTAAGCTTTGGAGAATTTCTTTTTTGGCGATGCAAAGAAAAGCGCCTCGCCTTCGGGTGCGAAATCCGATTAAAATGAATGTCGCGGTAGCGACACCAACAATAAAAACAACACACACTTAAATGATGGTGCGTACATCAGTAAATCGTTTTCAGATGTTGTATCCACCATTTTGACGGCTAATACTCTCTGTAAGCTATGCGTTGACAAAAAATTATCTGCATATTGTATGTTAGCTGACTTCGGTATAATACTTGATTTGTAGAAGTTCAGCTTTAATCCGCCTTTTGGAAAATAATCAATGGGATCAGGCTCATAGTTTAAGTTAGGTCAACACATTCATTAAACACTTAATTTCTGGGCTTCGATAGAGTTTGATTTTGGTGCATTTTGTCGAGGCTGCGCTTATCAGTTTTGCCAAATTTTTCTCAGCAATTTATCCGCCGTCGCCGATGTTTTCCCACATATAAAGCCCGGACTCATGCAATTCCAGTTCCCGTAGTTGTTGGGTTGCGGCTAGGTGATTTGCAC
>JABFRC010000298.1 GCA_013141375.1 Methylococcaceae bacterium
TCCATAGACAGATCACGAATTGCAGACCCGGCAAACTCAATCGTATATCCGTTTCCGCCAGCTGTGCCGATTTTGCCGATAATTGCCAGCACGATGTCTTTAGCGGTGACCCCAGGACCGGTTTTGCCATTAACTTTAATTAACAGATTTTTAGCTTTTTTCTGAACCAAACACTGCGTTGCTAATACATGCTCGACTTCCGACGTACCGATGCCGAATGCCAAGGCGCCGGATGCACCATGTGTAGAAGTATGTGAATCACCACAGACCACAGTCATTCCAGGCAAAGTCGCACCTTGTTCAGGACCGATCACATGCACGATGCCTTGGCGGTCATCATTCATATCAAACTCGGTAATACCAAATTCGGCGCAATTCTGATCCAGCGTTTCAACTTGCAAGCGAGAGACAGGATCGGCAATGCCCTTATCCCGATCTGTCGTCGGTACATTATGATCAGCTACCGCGAGGTTACGTGACGCCCGCCAAGGTGTTCTGCCCGCCAACCGCAAGCCTTCAAATGCCTGTGGGGAGGTCACTTCATGGACCAAATGGCGATCGATATAAATGAGGGCCGAACCGTCGTCCTCTGTATAGACAACGTGATCATCCCATAATTTGTCATATAAGGTTTTACCTGACATAGCGCTCTTTTCTAAGGTTGTGCCGTTATGCGGCAGATTGAGAGTTGCTTTCCAAAATAGCAAAGACTTTTGCTGTGATTTCATCGACCGAACCGACACCGGTAATCGATGCAAACTTCACTTGCTTTGCAGGATCTGAATAAAACGCCACTAAAGGCTTGGTGAGTTCGTGGTAGACACTTAGTCGCTTACGCACGGTTTCTTCCTTGTCGTCATCACGCTGCACCAAAGCTTCGCCGGTGACATCGTCAATGCCATCGACTTTTGGTGGATTAAAATCGACATGATATGTCTTGCCAGAGGCCAAATGCACACGTCTGCCGGCAATCCGCTTTACGATATCCTCATCAGACACCACAATTTCAATTACCGTATCGATAGCCACTCCCAAAGCATCCAGGCCTTGCGCTTGAATAATCGTCCGTGGGAATCCATCCAGCAAAAAACCATTCGCACAATCCGGCAGCGCTATTCGTTCTTTAATTAGCCCCAGGATTATCTCGTCAGACACCAAACCACCCGCATCCATCACCTTCTTCGCCTCAACACCCAACGGCGTCCCTTCACGCACCGCAGCACGCAACATGTCGCCAGTGGCAATCTGCGGGATACCGTATTTTTTAATGATAAATTGGGCTTGAGTACCCTTGCCTGAACCGGGGCTTCCTAACAGGATGATGCGCATAATGTTGACTCCAAGTGTGTCGTGATGACAGATGTTGACGATACGATACAAGCTCTACCGGCTAAATAAAGCTAAACCGCGTATTCTATAACACAACTTATTTAATCACTTGTAAAAATACGCCCAAAAAGCCAGTCTGTCTAACCCGGAATCCCTTATGAGCACACAAAAAACCCTGCCCCCTGAAATTTACATAGAAACTACGCGCCGATGGCTAGAAAGCGTCATTGTGACTTACAACATCTGCCCATTTGCCAAACGCGAACTGGATAAGGGCAGCGTTGAGCTTACTGTCGACCTCAACACCGATATCGAACAATGCTTGCTAAACTTGATGCTGGAATGCGAAAAGCTCGACAAGCACCCGGAAATAGAAACCTCGCTACTCATATACGGCAGCGCCTTTTCTGAATTTGATGATTACCTTGATTTTGTTGAACTGGCTGAAACATTGACCATTGACCAAGGCTACGAAGGCATTTACCAATTAGCCAGCTTTCACCCCAACTACTGTTTTGAAGGCTCGCCTCAAGATGACCCGGCCAATTACACCAATCGCGCACCCTACCCGATGTTGCATTTATTAAGGGAAGACAGCCTTGAAAAAGCCTTGGCGCACTACCCCGACCCTGAAAACATCCCTGAACGAAATATTGCCTTAACACGGGAATTAGGTCTTGCCAAAATGAAGTCGCTTTTAGCCTCATGCTATGCGAAACACTAAAGTTTTATCTGCAACAACATAAGCCCAGTTTGCAACCAAGACCTAGATCGTTTATTCTACGCGGCCTTTCAAGCAATGAAAGGATTGGAGAGGTGGCCGAGCGGCTGAAGGCGCACGCCTGGAAAGTGTGTATACGGCAACGTATCAAGGGTTCGAATCCCTTCCTCTCCGCCAATATAAGCCAATATAAGCCAATAATTCATTGTTTTATAACATCAATCAAATATCTTTAAAAATACTACCGTGGTTTCTACCGTAGTTATAGATTGAGTTTTTATAATTCAACCAATAATTCAATACTTGTTGAAACAACTTAAACGCAATAACCACTACGCACAAAAAAGACCGGCATCATCCAGCCATCAAAACTTATGGCGCTATGTGATTCGTAATGGGTAATGCGACACTATGCAGATGAACAGTGAAGCCTTATTCAGCATGGCGTTAGGCCTGCAATCTCCCGGGCAAGTCAAAAATGTGACCTTCAATACCAACGAATCGGCAGGTAGTGAATTGCATTTATGGATTGGTTTTGCCCCCGGTTCACGCTTTCGTGACGAAACAGACAAGCTCTGCGCCGTTCACGATACTGTCGAACGACAATGGCAGCATCTGAGTTTCTTCGAACATACGTGTTATCTGCATTGTGCGGTGCCACGCATCACCACCTCTGACGGTAAAGTGCGTAACGTTGATGTCCCCTGGGCGCGTCCCGGTAGCGGCTTTACCCTGCTATTCGAGGCCTTAGCGATGGCGATGGTCGAGCGAGAAATGCCGGTTAACCGCGTCGCAGAAATACTCAAGGTTAATCCTCAGCGCACTTGGACAATCTTTAATTACTGGATGAGTTTGGCTCGTGATGCAGATGACCCAAGCGGTTTGACCAAGCTAGGTGTTGACGAGACATCCAGCAAAAAGGGGCATCAGTACGTCACGCTCGGTGTCGATCTTGACCAAGCCCGGGTGATTCATGTTGTTGAGGGTAAAGGCAAGGCGACCATCGAAAGCATTCGCAAGCACCTTGAAAGCAAAGGTGCCGCCAAAGAGCAAGTGGAGCAGATCAGCATGGATTTATCGCCGTCCTTTATTGCCGGTGCGGGGCGGAGTCATTCCCGGCGGCACAGATTACCTTTGATCGCTTCCATGTCGTCAAGCTGTTAAACGAAGCCATGAACCAGGTGCGGATGGCAGAACGTAAGGAGCATGAGGGCTTGAGAGGACACAAATACACCTTCCTTCGGAATCGGGACACGCTTTCAGATAAACAGGCTACGACCTGGCGGACATGATAAAACTCTACCCCACACTGGGTGAAGCCTATCGGTTAATGGAACTGTTCAACGATTTATGGTCAATGCCTGACAAACCCGCTGCCGAGGCTTTTCTGCGTTTGTGGTGACCGGGTGGATGTCGCCAAGACTCCGGCTTTTATGAAGTTTGCCAATACGGTTCGGGCTCATTGGTCGGGGATTGTCCATTTTGTGGAATCCATGATTACCAACGGTATTTTGGCAGGGAATAACAGTACGGTTCAACTCGCAAACGGCGTGCGAGGGGCTACCGCAATATCAATAACTTCATCAATATGATTTTCTTTCTATGCGGAAAGTTGAAGTTTAGTTACCCACTGTATTTCACA
>JABFRC010000019.1 GCA_013141375.1 Methylococcaceae bacterium
GCAACAAGGCAATTGGAATGCTGTTTGTGATGCGGAACTCTTACCTTATTTACTGCAGCAAAAAGCCGTCAAACCAAGTCGCTTGCCGATGATGGCTGCTGCCACTGCCGCGTTGTTATGTATTGTTGCGCTGGCTGGCCCGACTTGGGAACGATTACCTTCACCGGTGTTTAAAAATGACTCGGCTGTTGTTATTGCGCTGGATATTTCCACTACCATGGATGCAGAAGACATCAAACCCAGCCGCTTGATACGCGCTCGTTACAAAATTGCCGACATACTCAAACGCCGCAAGGATGGCCAGACCGCATTGATTGTTTACGCAGGCGATGCATTTACCGTGACGCCACTGACCGATGACAACAACACCATAGACAGCCAGTTGCAGGCTTTGGATACACGATTGCTGGCATTTGCGCCGGGTCGCAATACCGGCCTGGTGTTAAAAAGAGCGATGGAATTATTGCGCCGCGCCGGGTCTGTCAGTGGACATATTATCTTGGTGACAGATGGCGTTGATGTCGATAAAACCTTACCCGAGGTCAAATTGTTGGAAAATTATCGACTGTCTATTTTAGGTGTGGGCAGTCAGGACGGCGCCCCGATAGCGTTGCCGAATGGCGGTTTCCTTAAAGATGCGCAAGGCAACATAGTGATTCCCAAAACGTCATTTGATGATTTGGCAAAGTTGGCCAAGGCTGGCCGTGGTGTTTATCAAACCATCAGCACCAATGACAATGATATTGAAACCTTGTTGGCTAATGTTGATGAAGTTAACGACAAGCCGGGAGAAAATAAAAATATGCTCCTGGATCAATGGGATGAAAAAGGCCCCTGGGCGCTCTTACTCGCTTTACCATTAGCCGCACTGGCTTTCAGAAAAGGTCTGATTTGTCTTGCTTTGCTGTTTTTGTTGCCGATGCCAAAAACCAGTTATGCCTTCGAGTGGAAAGATTTATGGCTTAATAAAGACCAACAAGCGCAACAGGCTTATCAAAGCAATCAATTCGAGCAAGCGGCAAGCACCTTCGAAAATTCCGATTGGAAAGCGGCCGCCCAATACAAGGCAGGCCAATATCAGCAGGCGCTGGAGAGTCTGGCAAATAATACCAGTGCCGATGGCGCTTACAATCAAGGTAATGCGTTGGCGCAATTAGGCCAATTGGAAGAGGCGATTAAGGCTTATGACAAGGCGCTTCAGCTTGACCCCAATAACAGCGATGCCAAATTCAACAAAGAGCTGGTAGAAAAAGAGTTGGAAAAGCAAAAACAGCAAGATCAACAAAAAGATCAGAACCAGAAAAAAGACGACAAACAGGATCAATCCAAAGATAAGGATGATCAGAAAAAAGACCAAGGTAAGGACGGTGAAAAGTCCGAGTCCAAAGACGAGCAACAAAAATCAGAAGAAGAGTCCAAATCTTCAGACCAGCAAAAGCAACAAGAGCAGGAGTCTGAAAAACAACCCGAGCAAAAAGAACCTTCAAAAGAGCAAGAGCAACAAGCCAAGCCTGAAGACAAGAAACAGGAAGCTGAGCAAGCTAAAGCGGACGAGAAAAAGCAGCAGGAACAACAAGAAGCCAAAAAAAACGCGGCTCAGTCAGTAGAAGAAAAGCCCAAAGATGAAGTGCAACAAGCCAATCAGCAATGGCTGAATAGAATCCCGGACGACCCGGCAGGCTTGTTAAGACGAAAATTTGAATATCAATATAAATACGAATATCAACGGAAGCGTAATCGCCAAGGTGAAAATTGAGATTTTGGTTTTAAAACTCCGCGATAGGTAGGAAGCTGGAGGTTTTAAAATTCCCAAGCAGAGCTTCAATGTCACTAACTTAAGTCGTTCGTGCTGAGCCTGTCACACCATAAACGGTTTAAGGATTAGTTTCGAATTTTTCCATTCATCCTTCGACGGACTCAGGACGAACGGAAAAATCCATTTTTCTGGATCCCAATCTCCTGATTGGAATCCCACTTCGCGGGAAAACGCTCTTAAAACTCTTCCCATTCATCAGTTACAACCGGCTTTTTAGCTTGTTTTGGCGGCGTGGTGGCGTCTTTTTTCAAGCGCATTACAGCAATACCGACATCATTTGAAGCGCTATTAAACGTGGATCCGGCTGCTAATAAATGATCTGCTTCCTGGTATTTTTTGGCATTGATAAGCGTCGCTATTTTTCCTGCCTCAACATGAAATGCTGCGTGTTTTTTGACGCACTCGGTATAACTGGCACGTTGTCCCACTTGGGTTTTAGCATCACCATACAGCCATTTACCGAAATCACAGCAGTTATCCTTTGATATCGTATCGGCATCGAGTGTTTCTTTTTGGTTAATAGCGGCTCTTAGTTTTACTTTCCAGGCAGAATGTTTTTGAAGCACATCATCAAAGTTAATGGTGGGCATGGCCTGTGTTGGTTGTGCGGCTTGGGATTGATACGTTTGTACCTTGTTGGCAGGTTTAGCCGCTGCAATAGGTCGGCTTGCAGCATTTGAAGACGCAGGTGCTGATCGTCCAGCGCTGCGGCCATCAACTTTAAATTGCCCGATGGTTGCGCTTAAACTTTGGGTTTGTTCTTCGAGTGATTCGGCAGCGGCTGCGGCTTGCTCAACCAAGGCGGCATTTTGTTGGGTCACATCATCCATTTGACCAATCGCCAGATTTACTTGTTGAATACCCGCAGTTTGTTCTACCGAAGCCGAAGCAATTTCGGACATGATCACTGTTACGCCTCTAATGGAGTTAACAATTTCTTCCATTGTCTTTCCGGCATTGGTCACCAGACGAGTACCGTCTTCAATTTGTTCTACAGAATCACCAATTAAGGCTTTAATTTCGCCGGCTGCTGCGGCTGCACGTTGAGCCAGATTGCGCACTTCACCCGCAACCACCGCAAACCCTCGGCCTTGCTCACCTGCACGGGCGGCTTCAACGGCAGCATTAAGCGCAAGAATATTAGTTTGGAAAGCAATACCATCGATGACGCCGATAATATCAACCACTCGTCGTGATGATTCGTTGATGGATTGCATGGTTTCGACGACGTGTTTGACGACATTGACGCCTTTGCCGGCGGTATCGGTAGCATTAACGGCAAGCTCATTGGCATGCTTGGCGTTTTCGGAATTATGCTGAACGGTAGAGGTAAGCTCCTGCATACTGGCAGCTGTTTCTTCAAGACTGGCGGCTTGTTCTTCGGTGCGGTGAGATAAATCGTTATTACCGGCGGCAATTTCTTTAGCGGCGGTACTGATGGTATCGCCAGCTTCTTTAATTTCGCTGATCATGCTTTTCAGGTTTTCAACCGTTGTATTCAAGCCATCTTTTACGTCACCAAAGGTGCCGGGATAGTCGCGAGTCACAGTTTGCGTCAAATCGCCTTCGGCCAGCGCTTGGGCAACGCGAACAGTATCGTCAAAGGCATTTTCGCAGGTGGCCACCAAGATATCGATATCATTCAAGATATCTTTAAAGATAAATTGAAACTGATCCGCGTGACTGCGTTTTGAGAAATCGCCATTTACGCCGGCTTCAACAAGGGTTTTAATTTCATTATTAACGGATAAAAGGGCTGATTTAACGGCGTCAACTGCCGCCGTCACCTTGGCTTTATCACCGGGTAAGCGATCCATTTGATGGGAAAAATCGCCTTTGGCATATTCGCTGACGATATCGATAACCTGCATTTTTACAGCAACATGCGTTGCAACCAGTTCATTGATTTCATTTGCCATGCTGCCAAAGGTGCCGGGGAACTTAGAGGCGTCTATTTTTTCAAAAATCCAGCCTTCGGCGTGTTTTTGTGCCACTGCATGTTGCGCAATCACAAAATTGTTTATCGAGGTTTGCAGGTTTTTCATATTAGCTAACAAGCTGGATGTGTCACCAGGTTTTAGTGTTATGGGATTATCCAGAATGCCATCAGCGATCTGGGACACGATATCAGCGACTTCTTTGGGGTCTTCACCCAATTGCCGCATAACATTTCGTGCAATGGCCAGCCCGATCAATATGACTGATAGTAAGACAGCTAATCCTATTACGATTGATACCATGATGATCGTGTTGGATGTCGATTCCATTTCGACATGGGCTTCATGGGTTTCATTATCAAGCGATTTTTTTATCTTGTTTAAAGCATCAGCAAGTGCTTGAACTTTCTCATCAAGTTTGTCATCAGTGGCAGAAATTGCTGCACCGTTACTTTCCTTGGATTTCAATAAGGGGAGCATGTCCTTTTCATAAATCTCAACTATATCGTTGTAGGCTTGTTCGGCCGTTTTGATCAGCTGGATTTCTTCTTCCGTATCAACAATCCCTTCGATGATTTGCCACTGTTTGCTGGCTACATTCTTGCCTTCTTGCCAGTCTTTGGAGCTTTGCTCGGGATTATTATTAATGACCGAGTCTGCGAGAATTTGATAGAGCTCGGCACCGGTAAATGAGGCATCTGTAATTAACACGCTGTCATCACCGCGTTTGTTTAACACATCTGCAAGATCGGATAGCCTATTGAGTCCGAACCATGAAGTTGCAATCAGAATGACTATGCCAATGGCAAACAAGCTGATCAGAAAATAGAATTTTTTGAGCATATAGACGGCCTCGCGTTTTAAATATAATTATGCTGTTCTGGTAACTCGAGCTACAAATACAAAGCTAGATGGCAAAAATACCGCAGTATAAGCATGTAAGAAATAACCTACTCGTACGCCGAAGTATAGACAGAAAACCATTTTCCGATGGCGTGATGGCATTTTTAATGACTATGACTTTCTTTACCCTAATCACATCTAAAAAATATAAATCCAGCTTAGTGCAGCAATGGCAATAATTGCGGCCAGATTTTGTCAACAATCAATGATTGTCCCTTGGCATTTGGGTGTAATCCATCCGCTTGCATCAATTCATTCACCAGTGCGACATCTTCGAGAATAAACGGCACATAGGGAATTTTTAACTCTTTTGCCAGTGCCGGATAAATATCGTAAAACAGGTCTGTATAGCGTTTACCGTAATTGGGTGGAATGCGCATGCTCAACAGTAATACTTTGGCACCGGCTTTTTGCACACGCTTGACCAGTTCGCTCAGGTTACTTTTGATCAGGGCCGGCGAAAGTCCTCGCAAGCCATCGTTTGCGCCCAGTTCAATGATGACGATATCCGGTTGATGCCGCTGCAATGCGGGGTTAATCCGTGCCAGGCCTCCGGCCGTTGTATCGCCGCTGATACTTTCATTGTGGACAGTAAACGTTGGGTTGTGTGTCTGCAATCGACTATCCAGCAACCTCACCCAGCCTTGGCTGACTTCAATTCCATACCCGGCACTGATACTATCTCCCAGCACCACAATCGACTTGGCACTTGTGGGCATTGACATTAACGTAATTATTAACGCGGTTAAAATTCGGCTCATTATGGAAACTCACACTGAAATTATCGTAACAAAAGGCCTGGGCAAATCTGTGGCGACTGCCGAGGGCGACTTGCATATCTTGGCAGCGGTCGATTTGATTATCAAATCCGGCGAAAGTATTGCCATCGTTGGCGAATCCGGTTCGGGCAAATCGACCTTGTTAGGTCTGTTGGCTGGGCTGGATACGCCCTCTTCCGGGCAAATTTTACTAAACGGTAAATCAATCACCGACATGACTGAAGATGGCCGTGCGGCGATGCGTAATGATTTGATTGGTTTTGTCTTCCAGTCATTCCAATTACTGCCGGGACTGACGGCGTTGGAAAATGTCATGTTGCCTTTGGAATTAAGCGGCAATGCCAATGCAAAATCCCTGGCGTTGGCATTATTGGATAGAGTCGGCTTGGCGCACCGAACCAGCCATACGCCCAAGCAACTTTCCGGTGGCGAGCAGCAGCGTGTGGCGCTGGCGAGAGCCTTCGTGACCCGACCGGCGATCTTGTTTGCTGATGAGCCGACCGGCAATCTGGACAGCAAAACCGGGGCGTACATTATCGAATTGTTATTCGAACTTAATCTGGAAAACCAAACCACATTGATTCTGGTGACTCACGATCCTTCACTGGCGGCACGTTGTCAACGCACCATTCGTTTGAATGCGGGGCGATTGATATGAGCCGCTTCAACTTGGCTATTCGCCTGCTTTGGCGAGATGGCCGCGCCGGTGAATTAACAATTCTGGTGCTGGCATTGATCATCGCCGTCACCAGTTCAACCGCCATTACTCTGTTTGCCGACCGTCTGCAGCGCACCATGACCAATCAGGCCGCGGAATTTCTGGCGGCTGATTTGGTGGTCGAAACCAGTAATTCACTCCCTGATGAGTGGCAGGCCAAGGCGACTGAGGCGCGATTGGCTCAGGCGCAAACGGTGGAATTTGCCAGTGTATTGATTGAGCATGAAGAGATGCTGTTGGCCAGCATTAAAGCGGTGACATCCAGTTATCCATTGCGCGGTTATCTTAAAACCACGACGGCTGATTATGCGTCCGAAGTTACCGTTAATAAAGGCCCGGAACCGGGAACCGCCTGGGTTGAAAAACGAATTTTGCCGGCGCTTAAAGTTAATCTGGGTGACCAACTGACTGTTGGTGAAAAGGCCTTGACCATCACGCAAATCATTACCTATGAACCCGATAAGCGTGGAGATTTTTACAGTTTTTCGCCGCGGGTGATGATTAACCAGGCGGACTTGCAGGCGACCGGCGTTTTGCAGCCAGGTACACGGGTGAAATATTTCTATCAGTACAGCGGAGAAACGTCGGCGATAGCTCAGTTTAAGCAATGGTTGAAACCACAGATCAATCCGTCACAACGGCTGATGGATATCCATGATGATCGGCCGGAACTGGGTTCGGCATTGAGTCGGGCGGAACGTTATCTGGGCTTATCCAGCATTGTGGTCATTATCATTTCCGGCGTTGCTATTGCGATGGCAACCCGGCGCTATACCGAGCGGCACTTTAACAACACCGCAATTTTGCGTTGTTTGGGATGCAAGCAAAACGACATTATTCGCCTCTTTGGCAGTCAATTTATTGTGTTGGGCTTGATTGCCAGCTCGGTTGGGTGTTTGTTGGGCTGGGCCGCGCAAGAAGGCTTGTTTTATTTGTTGAAAGAGTTGCTGCCGAAACAGCTGGCTCAGCCTGGATTACTGGCAACTTTCGTTGGTTTTATTACCGGCATGGTTACTTTGTTGGGGTTTGCAGTGCCACCCTTGCTGCGGCTTAAGCAAGTGTCGCCACTTCGGGTGTTGCGGAGAGAGTTGGAGCCCTTGCCGAGCAGCGCCTGGCTGATTTATGGCTTGGCACTGACGGTAATTGGCGGATTGATTTGGCGCTATACCGGCGATCTAAAAATGACCGGCACCATTATTGGTGTGGGAGTGCTCGCTATATTGGTATTGAGTGCCCTGATTGCTGCTTTGTTGGTCTCGAGCCGAAAACTGTTGCCGCATTTGAGTTTAACCTGGCGTTTTGCCTTACAGGGCTTGTCGAGAAACAGCGGTGCCAGTCTGAGCCAGATTCTGGCATTCAGCATCACGCTGGTGGCGATGGTCTTAAGCTTTACTGTGAGGAATGATTTGCTGGAAGATTGGCAAAGCCAATTGCCGCACAATGCACCCAATCACTTTGCATTGAATATATTTCCAGAGCAGCAGGCGGCTTTTCAAGACGAACTGAAACAGCAGCAGATTACTGGCAGCGAATTTTACCCGGTGGTACGAGGCCGCTTAGTGACTATTAATAATGTGCCTGTACAGCAACGGGTCAGCAAGGATACACAGGGTGAAAACGCTACCCGTCGGGAATTGAGCTTGACCTGGACCAATACACTACCCGATGAAAATAAGATTGTTGACGGTAGTTGGTGGCAAGCATCACAAACCGGTCAAGTGTCAGTCGAAGCAAAACTGGCTGATAGTTTGAAAATAAAGGTGGGCGATCAGCTTACCTTTACGGTAGGCAGCGAGCAGATTCAGGCCACGGTTGCCAATATCCGATCGTTGCAGTGGGACACCATGAAGCCGAATTTTTACATGATATTTTCTCCCGGTTCATTGGATGCTTTTCCAACGACTTATCTCACCAGTTTTTATTTGCCAGAGGCGCAAAAGAATCTGTTGAATACGCTGGTGAAAAAATACCCCAATACCACTGTGCTGGAAGTCGACTTGATCCTCAAACAATTTAAAACCATTCTGGAGCAATTGACCCAGGCGATTACCTATTTGCTGTACTTTGCGTTGGCGGCAGGATTTACCGTGTTGTTTGCGGCAGTCTATGCCACACTGGATAGCCGAATTCAGGAAGGCGCATTGATGAGAACTTTGGGTTCGCCCCGAGGTTTTTTAACCAAAGTACATATTATCGAGTTCGCACTGCTCGGCTTGATTTCAGGGGTATTGGCCACCATACTTTCTGAAGCCATCATTTTTGCTCTCTATACCCAGGTGTTGAATATGGATTACCGGCCATCAATTAGACTTTGGTTGAGTGTGCCGTTGATAGGTGCATTAAGTGTGGGCTTGGCCGGTTGCTGGGGCGTCCGGGATGTACTCAACAAAGCGCCGCTAAAAGTATTAAGAGAACTGTGACATCGGTTTTGTCACGGTCATTCATGATTGATTAATATAAAACCAATTACATTTACCCAAACTAATCACAGAGGGATTTATCATGAAAAAAATATCAGTTGGTATCGTCATTATAAGTAGTGCACTGGCTTCTGGCTGTTACAGCTACGGAGGCTGGCAGCCGACAGTCGATCCGTACAATGATAGGAATGCTTATCGTATCAATCAGGATACCGCCGAATGTAAACAGCTGGCAGAACAAGCGGCTGGTGGTACTGCCAAAGAAACCGCCATTGGTGCAGGAACAGGTGCATTGCTTGGCGCCGCGGGCGGTGCGGTTGTCGGAGCGTTTACCGGCAATCCCGGCGCAGGTGCGGCCATTGGTGCCGCGGCTGGCGGTTTGGGTGGTGGTGCCAAGCAAGGATTTGGCTCAGAAGATAAATTCAAAAATGCATTCAATACCTGCATGAGAGGTCGAGGGCACAATCCGCTCTAAATTGAATTGGTGGCAGATTAAACAAAAAAGGCCGACTCACTATGAGTCGGCCTTTTTTGTTTAGGGATATTCGGACTTCTGATTAGAGATAAAATCTTAATTGTGAATGACTGATTTTTCTGAAAACGTGACTAAATTTAAGCCTCGTCTACGCCTGTCATAGTGGCGCTTATCATTTTGGATAGAAGCGACGGCATGAGTGCTGTTTGTTCGCCGATCATTGCTCCAATGTCTGATAATGTATTCCGCGAGTATGAAAGGTCTGCCGTTAATCATAGGACGACCGTTAAGCGATTTTAGTAATCTTTTTTTCATGTTGTCAGTGCTCACTCTGATCAGGGCAAAGCGCTCAACGGCTGTTCCTTTGGCATCGACAAGCTGGATAATTTTGAGTGCGTGTATTTGGGTTTTTTTAGGTTGGAAAAGCTTCCATTTAACAGAGCCGAGGACTTCGGTCTCTAAAGCTTGGATGGTCAGAGATGGGGGAATGTCTTTTATAATGATATGCATGACAAAACTCATGGATGGTTTCGTTAGCGGGCGAATTTACCTTAAAGTGGCTAAGGTTGCAAAAATTAATTGTAATTTGATTGATGGTGTCTGATTGATAATACGGTGTCTATTAGTCCTTTCGGAAGATGGCAATTTTTGCAGGATTGTTGCTAAACCAAAAAATAAAGTAAGAATCGATTTAGGCATCAGGATGATTATTTTTCACTTCGTCTGCTTCAATACCTGCTTGTTCGGTTATTGATTTAGGCAACGTTTTCTTTACCTTCACCCCTAACTCCACAAAACTGCTGGCTTGGCGAATTAAATTGCCTTGGCCTTGGGTTAGTTTGCTCATTACGCCGTCGTAAGTGCTGTGTACTGTGTGCAGTTGCTTACCGAGCTTGTCTAGGTCTTCTACAAAGCCACGGATTTTATCGTAGACAATGCCGGCTTTGTCCGCAATAGCGCGGGCGTTTTCATTTTGACGCTCGTATCGCCAGATGTTTTCGATGGTGCGCAGGGTGGCTAATAAGGTGGTGGGTGTGACGACAACGATTTTATGTTCGAAAGCATCGGTGAATAAGCGCTCGTCTGCCTGGAAGGCGGCAATAAAAGCCGATTCAATAGGCATGAACAGCAATACAAAATCCAGCGATCGCAGGCCTTTAAGTTCTGAGTAATTCTTATTACTTAGCGTCTTGATGTGGTCTCGCACCGCATCGGTATGATGTTTTAATGCTTGAATACGCTCTTGGTCGTCTTCGGATGAACAATAAAGCTCATAAGCAACCAACGAGACTTTGGAATCGATGACGACATCTTTATTTTCCGGCAGTCGAACAATGACATCAGGTTTAAACAACTTGTTGTCTTCATCGCGGAAGGCGCCTTGGGTCGTGTATTCAATACCTTTGCGTAGTCCGGATTTTTCCAGCACCTTTTCCAGAATCATTTCGCCCCAGTTGCCTTGAGTTTTCTTTTCGCCTTTTAAGGCACGGGTCAGATTCAGGGCTTCTTGATTCATTTGGGCAGTATCGCGTCGCAACGAGATGATTTCCTCGCGCAGGGAAATACGGTCTTTGTTTTCATTGTCGTAAACCGTTTCGATGCGTTGCTTAAATTCGCCCAATTGCTCGCGCAACGGTGTGACTATGTGATCTAGGCTGGTTTTATTGTGCTCGGTGAATTGCTTACTGCGCTCTTCAAAAATCTTACCGGCCAGATTTTCAAACTGGGTCGTCAGGCGGGTTTCGGCATTTTGAAGTAACTGGATTTTTTCAGCAGCGTGATTCGATTGGCTTTCCATGCTGGCTTGCAGCTTGGCGTTGTCTTGACTTAGATCTAAAAATCGCTGTTGCAGTGACTTAAATTCAGTGTCAGTTTTGGCGGCTTGTTTGAGTTTTTCTTCGGCGATAGCGAGGTTGGTGCTAAGTTGCTGAAGAGCTATTTTGTCTTTGCCAGATAAAAGGCGCGATATAACTACGCCAAGGAATAGCCCAAATAAAGCCCAAAGCCAGGGGGAAAGAATTGGCGAAATCATTGTTCAATCATGAATGTAAGGCTTTGTCAGCGTTTTATAACAAAGCCTTATAGGAAAATTACAAACGTTTGAAGATGGCTTCAGCGGTATCTAGTGTTTTGTCTAAGTCTACATCACTGTGAGCAATGGAGACAAAGCCAGCTTCAAATGCGGAAGGAGCCAGATACACGCCTTCGTCGAGCATGGCATGGAAAAATCGTTTAAACAGGTTTTGGTCGCATTCCATGACTTGGGCAAAGCGGCTGACTTGCGGTTCACTTGTAAAGAACAGTCCGAACATGCCGCCGACGTTGTTGGTGCTAAGAGCAATTCCCGCCTGGTTAGCGCGTGCTTTCAGGCCGCTGGTGAGTTTTTCGGTTTTTGCGGTCAAGGTCTCGTAAAAGCCAGGTTGGGATATAAGTTCCAGGGTTTTCAGGCCCGCAGCCATGGCGACGGGATTGCCCGACAATGTGCCTGCTTGATATACAGGGCCCAGTGGGGCGAGACGTTCCATGATTTGGCGCCGTCCACCGAATGCACCGACGGGCATGCCACCACCGATGATTTTGCCAAGTGTGGTTAAGTCGGGTGTTATGCCATAGACGGCTTGCGCGCCACCTAGAGCGACTCTAAAGCCGGTCATTACTTCATCAAAAATCAGTACACTTTGGTATTGATCGCAGACTTCACGCAAGGTTTCCAAAAAGCCGGGTACTGGCGGGATGCAGTTCATGTTGCCCGCTACCGGTTCGACAATAATGCAGGCGATTTGTTCGCCGATTTCGGCAAAGAGTTTTTTGACCGCGTCGCTGTCATTGTAGGTGAGTGTAAGCGTATTTTCGGCAACAGCAGCTGGTACACCGGGTGAGCTGGGTACACCGAAAGTTAAAGCTCCGGAACCTGCTTTGACCAATAAGGAGTCTGAATGGCCGTGGTAACAGCCTTCGAATTTTACGATTTTATCTCGCCCTGTGAAGCCTCGCGCCAAGCGAATGGCACTCATGGTAGCTTCAGTGCCGGAACTGACCATGCGCACCATGTCGATAGAAGGTACCAAGTCGCAAACCCGTTGCGCCATAAGAGTTTCAATCTCAGTCGGTGCGCCAAAGCTTAAGCCTTTTTCGGCGGCTGTTTTTACAGCTGTAATGACTTCGGGATGCGCATGGCCCAAAATCATTGGCCCCCATGAGCCTACATAGTCGATGTAGCTATTGCCCAGACTATCAACAATATATGCCCCTGAGGCACGATCGATAAACACCGGCGTGCCGCCTACACCGCTAAAAGATCGAACCGGCGAATTTACACCACCGGGAATAACAAGTTTGGCATCGGAAAATAAAATGGCTGCTTCGGTCATGGTTTCTTCTTGAGATAGTTAATAAAATAGACTACAGAATAGGGGAACTTTGAACTGATTAAAAGTTTGGCGTGTAGACACCTTGAAATATATCGGCATTACACTAGGCTCACATAGTTAATATCTGGAAAAGTTAAAATGAATGCTTATTTACCACTTATAACTGCAATTGATAAAGATATTGAGCCAATGCCTGTGGTAATTAGCTTTTTAGCTTTGCAGTCGAGCAAAAACCTATTCCTAGAGAATATTTTACCCTGTAAGGGACTTTTAGATATTTTGGTATTTCGCGTTGCTAAAAATCCAAAGTGTTTATTGACGCATATCCAGCGAATTTATTGTTGCTATCAAGCTCAGCTCGGTGAAGAGCTTTATGGCGCGCTTGTCGATTTATTAATTGTGCTTAACAAAAGTGGTTTGGCAATAAGTCGGCGTATGGTGTCGGGTGCAAAATCACAATTGAATGAAGTTCAGTTAAAAAATCTTGTGCGATATTTAAAGGATGTGAATGCTGATAGCTCACTATTGTCTGGAAATCAGTATTCTTTATTCCATAAAGGAATGGTTGGAACAAACCAACTAATAGTTCATATTGAAGAAAAGCATCAAGAGATTATTGACCCCTTGGCGTTAGCACGCGATTTCATTGAATATAGCCAAATTCCGGAAGCGCAGTCAGTACTTGAAGCTGCAATCTTAGAGCATCCGGATCGACTTGAGTTACATGAGGAATTATTAAACTTATATAAATCAACCAGAAATCCGCGCGATTTTAATCGGATGTATATCGAGTTGCAGGATTCTGGTGCCGATGTCCCTGATATTTGGAAACTTGCCAATGCTTTTTTCGACGACTTGAGCCAACATGGGTAACATTAAACGTCCAGTTAAGGTTGCTCTGCACGCAATGGATGAGCGTAGTGTCAGAACGATGACCATGTACTTACAAGGCCCTTGCAAGGGTGTGGCCATGGTGGTTGATGATGCATCAGCGGATTGTGATATTTACGATGGGGACAATATCCACGCAAAAAAATTACTTGCCGATAGGCTCAATAGTTCATCGACTAGACAAGTGATCGTTTTATCGTTACATAGCGTAAAACTTAATAATGTTATCGTAGTAAAAAAACCAGTTAAGTCTGAAGATATGCTTGGCGCACTTGCAGAAGTTAAAGCAAGGTTGGAGAGGGATGCCAAGCAGGAGGAGGATCTCCAACCCACTGCAATAGTTACCCCTTTGAAAAAGCTGGAAGAAAATAAGCCAATACTGAAACATTTTAGGATCAATAGTGGGGAGCAAAGCAAAACCTCCAAGCATCAAACCGCTATGCAGATCAATGAGGCATCGTTCAATGCCTATATAGGGAGTTTGCCGGGGCTTGATGTGAATGATCCAGCGCAATTTTTTAAGGCCAGTTATAACCCTAATGAATATTTCCAGGGCTATATTCAGTCGGCTATTAAAACTTGCCAGAAAAGAGACGAGATCCTTCAATTAAGTACTAATTGGCGGCAGCTTATTTTGTTTCCACATAATCACGAACTGTGGTTAGACGCTGATGATAAACAACTGAGAGCTTTTGCAGGGGTCAAGATAGAGAAGACCATAGGCTCAAAAATGCTTTTAACACCATGTAAGTATGACCCGGCGGCATTAGCCAATGCATCTGATAAGTTTCATACGATTGAGACATTTGTTTGGAAACTTGCTTGCTGGACATCCAAGGGGCGATATCCGAATACTCTTGATATTGAACATCCTGTCTATTTAAAAAATTGGCCCAATTTCACTCGTTTGTTGATTACACCGCATGCGATGCGTATTGCGGCGCTCATGGTTCATGAACCTAGAACGCTGAGTAATGTCGCTAGGATTTTAAACATCAAACCTCAATATGTTTTTGTATTTATTAGCGCTGCTTGTGCGATAGGACTGGTGGGGCAGGCCAGAAGAGAAGCAGACGTATTAGTAAAGGCGCCAGAAATAAAGCCATCTCAAAAGCAAGGCCTTTTAGGTCGAATCATCAGTAAATTACGTGGTAGCAACGTATAACGGACTAAATTATGAGCCAGTATAAGATTATTTTCACAGGACCGGTGGGTGCCGGCAAAACAACCGCTATAAACTCGATAAGTGATACGCCGCCAATAAAAACGGATGCGACTGCTAGCGATATGACCAAATTAAGAAAAGCAGGCACTACGGTTGCTATGGATTACGGCATCATGAATTTAAATGGTGGCGAGAAAATTCATCTTTATGGTACGCCAGGTCAAGAACGATTTGATTTTATGTGGGACATTTTAGTAACTGGTGGCATCGGATTAATTTTACTTCTGGACAATACTCGAGCTGATCCGTTTCAGGACATGAAATTCTTTTTGGACGCGTTCGATAAATTCATTTCCCAAACCAATGTTTCGATAGGCGTTACTCAAATGGATATCAGTACCACGCCAACTATTGATGATTATCACCTGCAATTAAAAGCATTAGGTATCAATACTCCCGTGTTTTCGGTCGATGCCAGGGTTAAAAATGATGTTTCCCTGCTAGTACAATCATTGTTGTTTTCATTGGATCCAGGCGTTGAGGACGTGGCATGAGTAATTTTTCTTTAAATCAAGGACTGTATCTATATATAACTCCAGCCGGTGCATACACTGCTGTCAGTGGGACGGATGTTGATAAGCCAAGGCAGTTTCTTAGGAATTTATTACTTCAGCGTCAGACGCCCGCCTTAACTATTGAAAATTTGCAAAAGCTTATGTGGCATCAAGACGAAAATAAGTGTTTGGAACTGCTTTACCAATGCCAAAAATTAGGCTGGATCCAAGGAATCAAAAGTGCAGAGGAGTTCCCTGGTGGTGCTTTAGAAGATATATTGCCGGAATTGCTTGTCACGCTGTCAGAAAACGGTAAGGTATTACTCGCAGATCAGCAGGGGTTTTATCTGGCTAGCCAGGGATTTCCGCACGAAGTTGCAGAAGAGTTGTCTGCATTGAGTGCGGAAATCGCTACACTCCATGAACGTCGCTCAGGCTTATTACTACATAACTTAGGATTGGGTAGCCAAGCCTGGTCTGTAGTTGATCTATTCGGCAACAGTCAAATTGGTTTTTGGCCACTTTTTGTAGGAACAAACCGATTTGTTGTAGCAGTGTCAGGTATCCCCCATTTTAATCAACCCGAATTTGTGTCTTTAGTATGGGCTCTCACCATACGCTATGCCCCTGAACACGTTTTAACCCATTAACCACTATTCATTAAATTAGGAATAATTATGCGCGCAGATATGTTGACATCTGTTTTAACAGAATTAAATGGCACTTCAGGAGATATTGAAGCTTCTGGAGTAATTTCCACCGACGGCTTAATGATAGCTTCTGTTTTACCTGTTGGTATGGACGAAGATAGAGTCGGGGCGATGAGTGCGGCGATGCTGTCATTAGGCGACAGAACCGCACAGGAACTAGCAAGAGGAACGTTGGAGCAAGTATTAATCAAAGGTAATAAAGGCTATGTGCTGATGACTTATGCGGGAGCGGAGTCAGTATTGACAGTGTTAGCAAAACCAAACGCAAAACTGGGATTGATTTTCCTAGATGTTAAGCGTGCAGCCGCTAACATTTCAGATTTGTTGTAATCATCGTTAAAATACTGATAGGAAAGGGTTGTGTCGCAAAATTTTAACGAACTCATAACGTATTCCAAGGCTTTTTCCGGATTAACACCGGAATTGGAGGCGCACTTAAAGGTTATCGCACCTGCTATTACACCGCATCTTAAAAGAGTCACCGACAGTTTTTATGATCAATTAGCAACCATACCGGTGACGGAAAAATTTTTGTCAGGGCGTATTGAGCATCTTAAATCTGCTCATTTGAGATGGCTCACCGAGCTTTTTACATTGAATGTTAATGCCCAGTTTGCTGAGGCTATGTACAAAGTGGGTGATATTCATGTCAAAGTTAATTTGCCTGTCGAGTTTATGGCTGGCGCGATGACATTGATCAATAATGAACTGATCAAATTGGTAGTAGAAACTTTGGGCAATGACAATAATGAGTCTATTAAGGCATTACAGGCAATCAATGCGGTAACTGGGGTAGCATTGATGATTATGCAGCAGTCGTATCAGGCGTCTAGTCTTGCCGAGGAACTGGAGAAATTTCTGAAGATTTCCGGCATGAGTCGTACGCTTTTTACCAACCTAGCCAAAGCTTATAACTAAAAATAGGGCTATATTTGGTTGATATTGAGTTGGATTGTATAGCGCACCATTCAGAGGAGTTTATTCCCATGATTTACGATATGAAGCCGGAACAAGTAATCGGGGATTACAAGGAAGTCAGATTAGACTTATTCGGAGGCATAAGCCGGGTTTGTCTTTATACCGAAATTGAAACGCCTTATCCTGATGGCAAGCTGATCGTATCCACAACTGATAACAGTGGTGTAATTACTCATGTAAACAAATCTTTTGTTGAAATGTCCGGTTACACCGAAGACGAGTTACTTAACGCCCCGCATTCGATTTTAAGGCATCCTGATATGCCGCCAGCCGCTTTCAAAGACTTATGGGATACCATCAGCGCAGGCAAAAAATGGCAAGGTTATGTGAAAAATCTACGCAAAGATGGTGGATATTATTGGGTTAAGGCAACAGTAATACCCAATGTCAGAAATGGCGTAGTGGTAGGCTACACCTCTGTTCGTCGCAAACCCTCCCGATCCAAAGTCGAAGCATGTATAAAACTTTATCCTACCCTGTTTTGAATAACGGACACGATCATCTGGAGTTGCAATATGCCGTATACATTGACCGTCAGTCCTGATTTCACCCCTGATCATTTGTCGGGCTGGTACATTTTTAATACCTGGCTGCAAAAAACAACGGGCGAAGCGATACATTTGGAAATATTTAATAGTTTTCTGGCTCAGCATGAGGCAATACAAGATGACGAAATCGATTTGATCTTTGCCAATCCGTTCGATGCAGCAATGCTGGTACGTGAAAAGGGTTTTCTTCCTTTGGTGATGGCGCAAGGACGTTCTGATGAGGCAGTCATTGCCGTTAGCTCAGATAGTCCGATTATTGATGTCACTGAATTATTACCTGGTTGTCGGGTGGCAGTGACTGAAGATCCGGATGTTCGATTGATGGGGATGATTATGCTAGAGCCGGCCGATTTAGCTACAGATAATGTTCAAACCCATGTTTGTGACAGCTATGTGTTGGTAGCGAAGCAGTTGCTTCGTGGTGATGCCGATGTGGGAATTTTTTTGGCTGAAGCTTACGATGGCTTATCCAACATTATCAAGAAACAGTTAAAAATGCTGGTACGCAGTCAAATTGATGTCATTCATCATGCATTGATGGTGGGGCCACGATTAGTCGATCGGCGTGATGAATTGCGTAACACCTTGCTGGCGATGAACAATGATGAAAAAGGTCAGGATATTTTAAAAAATCTTCGTTTTGATGCTTGGAACAGCGTTGAAGATGCGGATATGGAATTTATGATTGATCTGATGGATACGTTGAACACTTGATTCAACAATTAATGCCGAAAACATAACGCTCTGTTTTCGGCATCAAAATGACTATGCTTTATTTTCTCCGCCGAACAGTTCCACCAGCCTTGGTAGAAAATTTGCCAATTCAAGTGACATAATTGAAAAGTCCACATCGAATTGTTCAGCTTCGCTGGAGGTTTCGGTATCAGTGACTTGATCCTGAATTAAATCCAAAAACTTCAGGCG
>JABFRC010000315.1 GCA_013141375.1 Methylococcaceae bacterium
CAGAAAAAATGGCGGAAGCCATGGCCGAGTTACAGGCCCATTAAAGAAGGCATTACGATGGCTACTGTCACTTTCTATGAAAAGCCCGGTTGCATTAACAATACCCGGCAAAAGAAACTGTTAGCAGCAGCGGGACACCAAGTGTTTGCCAAAAATTTGTTAACGGAAAGCTGGCAAGCTGAGATCTTGCGGCCTTTTTTTGGTTCTCTGGCCGTTCGGGAGTGGTTCAATTACAGCGCACCGGCAATCAAAACTGGCGAAATTGATCCAGAATCTCTGACAGAACAGCAAGCCTTGGCATTGATGCTGGAAAATCCCTTGTTAATTCGCCGCCCGTTAATGCAGGTGGGCGAGCGCTTGATGGCAGGCTTCGATCAACAAGCAGTGGATGAATGGATCGGTTTAACAGAAATCGAAACAGCTTCAGATCTGGAAAGTTGCCCCAAGTCACTTGCTCAGGCAAGTTGCGGTCATGAGTAAGCTGCCGGTTTTAAGCATTGATGGCATACCACAGGCGATTGAATTGTCGCCAAGGGTGCATTGGATAGGTGCGTTGGACCCCAGTTTACGTAATTTCGATATTATTTTAAAAACCGCCAATGGCACTTCCTACAATGCCTATGTGGTCAGAGGCAGCGAAGGTGTGGCGATTATTGATACCGTCAAAGAAGCTTATGCCAACGATTTTTTTGCTCGTTTTGAGTCCGTTGCACGCTATGACGAAATTACAGTCATCGTCTTGAATCACCTGGAACCGGATCACACCGGTGCGCTGCCTGAGCTGATGCGCCGTGCGCCCCAAGCTCAGCTTTATATTTCTCAGAAAGCGCAGTCGATGCTGAAAGCACTGCTAAAACAGGATGAATTCGATTTTACGCCGGTAATGACCGGCGACAAGGTATCGCTGGGAGATCGATCCTTGGAGTTTCTACACACACCTTATTTGCATTGGCCCGACACCCAATGTACCTATTTGGTAGAAGAAAAAACTTTATTTTCCGGCGATGTGTTTGGCTGTCATTTTTGCGATGTGCGTTTATTTAACGATGAGGTCGGCGATTTTCGTTTCTCGTTTGAATATTACTATGCCCATATCATGCGGCCATTCAAAGAGTATGTGAATCGGGCACTGACACTGATTGAACCACTAGCGCTGGATAAAATATTCCCTGCGCATGGCCCGCTGTTACGAGATCAACCGCAAAAATATGTCCAACGCTATCGTGAATTATCGAGCGCAGCCTTGCAAAGCGAGATCAGCGCGGGCGAGAAAACCCTGCTGATTTTTTACATCAGCTCTTACGGCAATACCCGGCGCATGGCTGAAGCTGTTTATGAAGGCGCCATGTCAGTTGAACATGTGCGTGTCTCCTTGTACGACCTGGAAGGCAGCGAAATTGCGCCCTTCGTTGACTTGATCGAGGGCGCTGACGGCATCCTATTTGGTACGCCCACAATCAACGGCGATGCGGTCAAACCCGTATGGGATTTATTGTCTTCACTGGCAGTCGTCAATCTCAAGTCAAAATTGGGCGGCGTTTTCGGCTCCTATGGCTGGACCGGCGAAGGCGTAAAAATGGTTGAAGATCGCTTACGTGGTCTCAAGTTGCGCGTGCCCATTCCGGGCATACGCATCAAGTTAATTCCCACAGATGAAGAAATCCAACTCTGTCGGGATTTTGGGCATGACCTGGCTCTGGATCTAATGGGTTTAAGGCAGGCAAAAGTGATTGATATGGCTGACCTTGCTTGAAATATCTGAGAGTTAGTCCTTTCAGGAACTCAGAACGACCGGTTAGCCAAGACTGGAATCTCTTATTTGAGAGATTTCTTATGATTTTTTAACACACCAGGAGAGTAGAAATGGCAAAAGCGTCAATTACCTTTGAAGACATAAACGTTACCGTCAATGCCCCAGCAGGCACACGGCTTATTGAGATTTCTGAAAAAGTCGGCTCAGGCATTGTTTACGGTTGCCGTGAAGGCGAATGTGGCACCTGCATTACAAAAGTGACCGAAGGTTGGAACAATTTGACCGAGCCTTCGGTACTTGAAGATAAAGTCCTGCGCGAAAACATGGCCGGAAAACATAACCGGCTAGCGTGTCAGGCGCAGGTGCTGGGCGGATCGATTAGCGTAAAACCGGTTTAAGACACTATTTCGTCACGGTTATTGAGCAAACTGTAGGCCGGAATAAACCGGTTTGATCGCAAGAGAAAACTGGTGTTTCCGGCATTCCACGCTCAAGTGCCGGAAATAGCGAAACCACATCTATTTTTATAAGGAGTAAATCATGGCTTTAGTTACCTTTTCAAATCCCGAATACCGGGATAAAACTGTTTATGCCGTTGCCGGCAGTCATACCGAATCACTACTGAAACTTGCTCGGGAAAACAAAATCCCCATCAATTATGAATGTGAAGATGGAGAATGCGGCACTTGTCTGATAAAAGTCAGCAGTGTTGATCAAAAACACCAGCGGATGGGCGGCCCTTTAACTGAAAAAGAAAAAGCGGTACTGCTATCCAGCGGAAAAATCAGCAAAGAAGAAATGGAAAAAATGATTGTTGACGACTTACCGTCACCCTGGCGCTTGGCTTGCCAGATGATAGTCAGGGATGAAGATATACTGGTCGAATATTAATCATGTCAACCGCTCTCCAACACCAGGATAATCGGGAGCTGATCTATTCCCGATTAAGGTCGGAAGCCTTGATGTCACCCAATCATGAATGGCTGGCCTGTATGCTTGCCAGTTGGTGTGATGGGCAAGGCGTGTTACCCGACACTCTGGGGTTGGAGGCTGAGCAGTTTAATGCCTTAACAACTCATTTTTTTCCAGGTAGCAGCATCCCGGCTCAAGCATTATCCGGCAGCAAACTGGACTTTAGTCGAATGCTGGAAAAAGAGGATTTGGTGAATCTGCTAAAACAATTTGCCAAGCCTGATACTGTTGAAATCGACTGGATGATAGACATCATTGTTGCCGGTTGCCTGGGTAGTGATCACTTGTGGCAGGACTTGGGACTCTGGTCGCGTTCGCAATTAAGCGCGATGCTGCAATACAACTTCCCAGAGTTGGCGGCAAGAAACGACCAGGATATGAAATGGAAAAAGTTTTTGTATAAACAGCTTTGCGAAGCAGAGGGTTTGTATTTATGTCGCGCACCTTCCTGCGAAGTCTGTATTGACTACCCCAAATGTTATGGCAGTGAAGAGTAAGCTTTCCTTATAATTTCGTAAAATCATAAAAAACATTAAGCGATGGTCTTAAGCATACCCTGATTGATAATAAACTCTGCAACAGACTTGACGCCGCTGCCTGCTTTAATGTTAGTAAAAACAAAAGGCCGTTCCCCGCGCATTTTTTTTGAGTCTCTGTCCATTACTTCAAGCGAGGCGCCGACATAAGGCGCCAGATCAATTTTGTTGATGACCAACAAATCGGATCGGGTAATGCCTGGGCCACCTTTGCGAGGGATTTTGTCGCCCGCCGAGACATCAATCACATAGATGGTCAGATCGGCCAGCTCCGGACTAAAAGTGGCACTTAAATTATCGCCACCGCTTTCCACCATGATGAAATCGAGCTCCGGCCAGCGTTCACAAAGCTCATCGA
>JABFRC010000291.1 GCA_013141375.1 Methylococcaceae bacterium
GGAATAATCTCTTGCTTGGCAATGCTGTAAGGCACATTCCAATAAGGCATGAAATCAATAAAACGCATTTCAGCCATCAATACAGGAGTCTGATTCTCCAGCGCCTTTCCCACCACTACACGCATATTGGTAATCGACGCATCCACTTGACCCAGTTCGTCAAATGCCCACAGCTGAAAGGCAGGAATGTTGACAACAATTGATTTTCCAGCGCTGAGCTCAGGCAGCCAGCGTAATCTTTCCATGGCCAACTCAATCTGGGTAACGCGTTCAGGAATTGGCTTATTAATCGCTTCAACAGTCGTTTTTCCTATGACACCGTCAGCGCCCAAGCCGTGCCTTAATTGGAACTTCTTCACTCCGGCAACAATCGTTTCAGAATATTGTGTAGATTTGTCGTCAGCTGGCGATGTGGGTTTTTCATCCGGGATATCGTCCAAGCTAAGCAAAAACCTTCTAAGTTCTGGCATTTGTGGGTGTCTGCTGCCGGGGCGCACGGAATCCTTGCTAACAAATTGAATAGGCGCAACCGTGGTTGCAAGCTGGCGGTAATCAATCAGGGCTTGCTTAAGTTTTTGATATTGCAGTAATTGGGGCTCGACCAATTGGGGTATTTGATCCAGCGTGCCATCAGACCAATGGCTCTTGATCAAGGCCGGTAAGTCGATTAGTTTCTTCTCTCTTAGCTTGAGATTGAAATTGATCCCCTGGGGATTCACTCGACCATAATGCAGGTCGTGCATAAAGCGTAATAAGGATATGCTGATCGCAGTATCGAGAGCCGCCTGTTCCTTATAATCTGCTAAAGGATTTTGGAGGTGGCTTTGCAGTCCCTCAGAATCATAGTTGGCTGGATTTAAACCGTGTACTGTGGCAGAACTCAACAGATTCAGAACCGCGCCTGTGTTTTTAGATTGTGCATCACCTAGCCACAAGGGTTGGTAATCGACTAGCTTGTAAAGGGCATCGAGATCCTCACTGCGATTGGCAAAATTCGCCAGTTTCAGATAAGGATGCTGTTTGGCCGCGATGAGGCTGACAATTTCTTTAGACACATCTGTTTGCGCAATATCGTTTTCGGCTGCACTCGCAGAGGCGGCAAAGCCAAGCACGAAAATCAAGAATATTCGCAGTTTATAAACGTGATGTTTCTGTAAGAACAGCTGGGTAGTGTTAAGCATACTTAATTCCAATGTGATACTTTTAGCCGCAATAAAGTCAACGTTGTCACTGTTGAAAAATTGAGCGTTCAGGCAATGTAACAATATTACCATTAACAAAGCCGTTGATTTTCATAAAAAACTACAATAATTTACATTAACCAGCAGGCCAGGCCATGTCTCAACTTACTTTTTTAGGTGCCACCGGTCAGGTAACCGGCTCTTGCTACCTGCTGGAAACCAGCAATAGCAGAATTCTTCTTGATTGCGGATTATTTCAAGGGTCCAAAAGTACGGAACTGCAAAATGAAATTCCCTTTACCTTTGACCCTGCCAGTATAGACGCGGTTGTGCTATCGCATGCCCATCTTGATCATTGCGGTCGGTTGCCTAAATTAGTCAAAGAAGGTTTCAAGGGGCAGGTTTTTTCCTCGGAAGCCACTTTTCCGCTATTGGAATTGATGCTTAAAGACGCGGCCCATCTATTGTTGCGAGATACTGAATGGGAAAACAAGCGGCGGGAACGTGCCGGAAAACCATTGCTTCAGCCGCTCTATACATTGGAGGATGTTGAAGCGCTTTTATCATTAAGACAGGCAATCCCTTACAACGAATCACGACAAATTCTCTCTGACATCGATGCGTCCTTTCATGAAGCCGGACATATCCTGGGCTCATCCATTGTGCAATTAGAGATTCAGGAGCCAGATCAGGTTAAAACCCTGGTGTTTTCCGGTGATCTAGGTAACCCCAATGCACCATTACTGCGTGACCCGGCCATCATCACCAAGGCTGATATTCTGCTGCTTGAGTCAACGTATGGCGACCGAGACCATCAACCCTTAGACAACACCTTAAAGGAGCTTCGCGAGACGCTTCATGATGCCGCACAATCGGGTGGCAACGTCATCATTCCTGCATTTGCAGTCGGTAGAACCCAGGACTTGATTTATTGGCTGGGAAAACTTCAGCGCGAAGGCGCAGTCCCTCAGCAGCAGATTTTTCTGGACAGCCCGATGGCCATCGGTGCCAGTCAAATTTATGCGGATCATGCCCATCTATTTAATATCGACGACCCCGAGTTTACCCGCGTCGCCCCTAACGGCTGGCAAGCTTGGTTATCCGGCCTTCGTTACTCGGAAACGGCGGAAGATTCGATGGCGGTCAATCGCATTACCGGCGGGGCCATTATTATTGCCGGCAGCGGCATGTGTACTGGTGGTCGCATCCGCCACCATTTGAAATATAACTTATGGCGACACAATGCGCATATTGTCATTACCGGCTTTCAAGCAGAGGGTACATTAGGTAGAACGCTTGTGGATGGCAAGAAGGCTACCATCAAAATTCTTGGTTCGGAAGTCAATGTCGCGGCCAAAATCCACACTTTGGGGGCATTGAGCGCGCATGCCGACCAAAGTCAGTTACTACAATGGGCTGGTCATTTTGAGCAACCTAAACCGCGGCTTTACCTGATTCATGGCGAAAAGAACGCGGCGTTATCCTTACAAACCTGTTTCCATCGGTCTGGCTGGAACGCCAATATTCCCAAGCCGGGTGACAGCATCTCGTTTTAATTCTTAACATTAAATTTAATGAATAACACCTTTTCTATGCTTACCCTTCCATTAAGCGCCTTATTCCGACTGATTATTCTGCTTGCTGTCTTCAGTCCAGCCGTAGCTTTGGCAAAAACATCCACGACAAAAGTGGTTGCCGATCTCAGTACCCTTGACGTCAGCAAAGATGCTCTAAAATCAAAAATAGCGGCGATTAATGCCCGGCAAGGTCTTGATGATGCAACCAAGAGCAAAATGTTGTCGATTTATCAATCTGCTGAGGACAACCTGAATAATGCCGAACGCTTCAATGCGCTGACGCAGGCTTTCAAAGCCGCCCCGAATAAAGCGCCGGATGAAACTAAAAGGCTTCAAAAGGAAATTGAACAGGCGCTCAGTAAGGTCGGTAAACAAAAAACTGAGGATTTCAGCAATATTCCGACTGAAGAATTGGACCAGCGGCTGATTATTGAAAAAGGCAAAGTCAGTAATCTGGACGAGCAACTCAAAAAACTGGAAAGCGAACTGAGTGCGCAAAGCGCCAGGCCCCAGTTAATCAGGGAAGAATTACTCGCCGCCCAGCAAGAGCTGGATTCGGCTCAAAAAAAGCTGCAATCGCCCGTCGGCAAGCCCGACACCAAACTGGATTCTGATGCGCAGTTGATCTTATTAAAGACGCTGATACAAAGCCGTTCTGCGGAAATTAAAATGCTTGAAGTTGAAGCGATCAGCAACCCAGCCGGTGTCGATTTATTGAAAGCCCAGGTTCAACTGCTGGATTTACAAAAAAGCGCCCTTGCACAAATTGCTAACGATATTGAAAACGTCTTGTCTGTGAGGCGCCAGCAAGAAGCCCAGGAAATGCAAGACGCCTTGAGCCAGGCAGAAAAAGAATTAG
>JABFRC010000284.1 GCA_013141375.1 Methylococcaceae bacterium
GGCCATAAAGTCGGCATCGTCGGGCTTGGCGGACTAGGGCACATGGGCGTAAAACTGGCAAAAGCCTTGGGTGCGAATGTGGTGGTGTTTACCCACTCGGCAAGCAAAGTTGAAGATGCCTTCCGACTGGGTGCCGATGAGGTCGTCAATTCCAATAATGAACAAGACATGGCGAAACATCTCAACAGCTTTCATTTCATCCTCGATACCGTGGCCGCCCAACACGATATCAACGCATATATTTTATTGCTGAAACGCGCAGGTACCCTCACCCAAGTCGGTGTGCCGCCGGAACCACTTGCGGTAAAGGTCGGTGCATTAATTTTTGGCAGACGAAATTTCAATGGCTCGCTGATTGGCGGCCTTAAAGAAACTCAGGAAATGCTGGACTTCTGCGGTGAACACAACATCACCGCCGATATTGAGCTGATCCCGATCCAGAAAATCAATGAAGCCTATGATCGCTTAGTACAAAACGACGTCAAATATCGCTTCGTGATTGATATGTCGTCATTAAAAGCAAGCTCCTGAACATCGGCATCCAAGCGGGGCGCTTATTTCAAGGCGCTCTAACTTTACTCCGCGAGTATCCTTCTTAAAGACTATCGCGGCGAGTATCTATTTAGGACCCTTACAGCTGACCATTTGTATTGCCTGGGTCGGTTTGCTCCGGCAGAGACGCAGGCGGCGCATCGGGAGCTACACCCAAACAATAAATGGTCAATAAGGTACTCAAGGCAATTGCACTAATTATCTTCCATTGCCCTTCAGTTTTACCTTGCCTGAAATCCCGGTAGGTAAAGCCAGCCAGTGCAATCGCTATCGATCCAAAAATAACAAAACCGTAATAGGTGTCTTGATTATAAGAACCATCTTCACCATAAAGCCCCAATAGGGTCAGTCCGGAGAGAATATAACTGGAAATCAGCTTTAGCGGCATACCACGTTGGCCCTGGACAGGGTTTACCGGTACAGTTTGGTTTGGGGATAGGGATAAGAAGCCAATTTTATCTAATGTTTTGAAGACCTTTGACAAATCGTATTGCCAATCACCATCGCGCAAACGCAGGGCGTTATATTGGGTAAGCTTGCGTAAATCTTCCGGCAATTCGGCTTCGCGAGGCATTACAGCATCTTCAAGCAACACGGGTATAACGCGAGCACCATTCGCCAAGCCAACGGCAATTTCCAAGCGAATCGGATCTTCCGGGTTATTTAGCCTTAGCTCACCTTGGGAATTCTTCGCGCTTAGCCAGTTTTCCCCGATCAATACCAACATGGCTACTTCGGTATTAATTTCCCGGATAATCTCCTGCTTCCATAACTCGCCGCCCCCGATGTCTTCTTTATCCCTGAACACCTGTTGATCTCCAAAGTGCTCGCGAAGATCACGGGCAAGCGCGCCGGCCGCAAATGCAGCTTCAGCACGACGATAACTAATGAATATTTTTTTCATGACGGGCATCCTTAAAATTAAACCCCATAAATTTGGAAGAGAAATAATGGGGGGTGGTTTTATATAACAATCCCTGCATTCTCAACCCAATGGATTATGCTGGCAGACGTCTAAAAGCGCAATTTGCTGAGTGCAGATTTTTATTTGTGCTAGATTTTGGGCCTGAGTTACGGATGTTCTTTGGTGAACAATCACTTATGGAAACCTCTAAAAATTATCCATTCATGCTTCGACAGCACGAACGGATAAGTAATTGATTTAATGTACTAACCATTCGCACTGAGATTGTCGAAGTGCAATTTTTAGAGGCCCCCTTATATTAATGATAAAAAAACTAGACTTATTGTCGCGACGCCGATTTCTTACCCAGCTGGGCGGACTGGCGCTAGCTCAATCCCTACCTGGCTGCGATCGCTGGGATAACAAACCACTTACCATTGCTGCCCATGTCTGGCCTGGCTATGAACCCATGTTTCTGGCACGGGAAAAAAAATGGCTGGATTCTACAAAAGTCCATTTAATAGATACCACATCGGCCACCGATTCCTTGCAAGCTTTGATTGATGGCAAGGTTGATGGCGCTGCGCTGACGTTGGACGAAATGCTGAAGGCACGCGCAGAAAATCTCCCGCTTTCCATGGTAATGATCTTCAATATTTCGGCCGGCGCCGATATGCTGGTGGCGCGCCCAGGTATCAAAGAACTCGCTGATCTCAAAGGCAAGCGTGTCGGTTTTGAACAAGGTGCCGTCGGCGAATTAGTCTTAGCCGAGATCTTACGAATCACGGGGCTAAGTAAAGATGACTTTAAATGGGTGTTGCGCACAATAGATAAGCATCGAGAGACATGGAACAATCACGAAGTCGATGCCATCATTACCTATGAACCTGTTGCCAGCCAGCTGTTGGCAGACGAGGGGATCAATCTGTTTGATAGCCGACAAATCCCGAACATGATTGTTGATGTGCTGGCCATTCGTACAGATTTATTAACTCGACACTACGCAAATGCTATCCAACATCTGATTTTTAACCACTTTCGCGCGCTGGATCATTTAAACCATAATCCATTGGATGCCGCCTATCGAATATCCAAGCGATTGGATCTCCCGGCTGAAAAAGTATTGTCCGCTTTTAAAGGCCTGGTCTTGCCGGATGCCGCCAATAATTATCGTCTGTTAGCGGGCACATCACCGGAGTTTCTCAGCAATGCTCGCAAACTGTCGAATATCATGGTCAATAGTCATTTACTCAAGCAAAATGACTCTCTGACCGCGCTGATCCGTGCTGATTACTTGCCTACTGAGTTTGCCAAAATGCGTTATGAAAAAACCTAGCCCCCCACTGCAAACAGCCATGTCTGATCAAATTTCAGCCCTTTTACGCGCTCTCCTTCAGAAGAAAAAAAGACTAAGCCACTTTATTGTCGCAGTAGCGGGCCTTCTGCTCTTACTAAACCTAGTCGAGGCGATTGCTGCAGATCCCGTCAAAATCGGCATCTTGTCATATCGTTCCAAAGCGCCAACCCTTGCCCAATGGAAACCCTTGGCGGCTGCATTAAAAAAGTCTATTCCGGAACATAACTTCCTGATCGAAATCTATACCTTGCCTGAACTGGAAATCGCAGTTGCCAGCCGCCAGATCGATTTTGTGCTGACCAATCCCGGTCATTATTTATTGTTGGCAAGACGCAGCGGTTTATCGGCACCCTTGGCAACACTGGCAATGAATGATAATGGCCGAGCCACAACGGCGTTGGGTGGCGTTATTTTTACACTTGCCAACCGCGAAGATATCAATAGCCTAAGCGATATCAAAGGTAAAAGTGTCGCCATCAGCAGCATGGATTCCTTTACCGGCTACCAACTGCAAGCCACTGAGCTTAACTTGGCCGGGGTGCATTTACCCAACGACAGCAGCTTGATCAGCACAGGTATGATTCAGGATGATATCGTTTACAAAGTACTCAATGGCACTGCCGATGTGGGCTTTGTGCGCACGGGATTATTGGAAGCATTAGCCAGTGAAGGCGTGCTGGATCTGAATAAAATAAAAATCATCAATCGTCAGCAGCTACCCGACTTCCCCCTGTTAGCGTCCACTACGCTTTATCCCGAATGGCCAATCGCCACGCTGCCACACATCGATGAAAACCTTGCCCGCCGTGTCGCTGCAAGTCTTTTTTTGTTAGAAAACAATGCGATCACCACACAAGCCATTGGCATTCATGGCTTTGTCGTCCCGGCCGACTATTCGCCTGTGGAAGACATTCTCAGAGAAGCCAGGCTACCGCCTTTTGACATTTCCCCCACCTTTACCCTGGCCGATCTATGGCAAAACTATCGCAACTGGATTATTGCCTTAAGCGCATTATTTCTAGTGCTGCTCGTCCTGATACTGGATCTTTTCAAAAAGAACCGCCAGATTCGACAAAGTGAGCAACGTTTTACAACGCTTTTTGAAGACTCACCCGAGCCGATGTTAATCATCGCCAACAATATTTTCATTGATTGCAATCCGGCGGCTTTAAAAATTCTTGGTTTTGCAAACAAAACAGCCGTATTGAATAACCACCCGGCCGATATCTCACCCGAGTTTCAACCCGACGGAGAGCGCTCAAGAACAAAAGCCGAACTCTATAACAAAGCGGCAACCACAGGCAGCATACAGCGGTTTGAATGGGCGAATATCAAAGCGGATGGCAGTCAATTTATCGTCAATATTACTTTGGCACCCGCCATGCTCAATCAAAAAGCGGTGCTGTTATGTACCTGGCATGATCTTACCGATCGCAAACAAGCAGAAGTCGCTTTGCAAGAAAGTGAATTTCGCTGGAAATTTGCAATCGAAGGTTCCGGCGATGGCCTTTGGGATTGGGATATAGCCAAAGGCCGCGTGTTCTTCTCAAAAGTCTGGAAGGCCATGATTGGTTATAGTGAAGATGAAATCGGCGATCAGGCACAAGAATGGGAAAACCGGATTCATCCCGAAGATAAAACCGACACCCAAGCGAAATTACAATCGGTGCTGAATGGCAACGATCCGATCTACATCAGCGAACACCGCATACGCTGTAAAGATGGAAGTTACAAATGGATTTTAACTCGCGGCATGGTTGTCAACCGCAGTGAAAACGGCAGCCCTTTACGCATGATTGGCAGCCATTCCGACATAAGCGAACGTAAACAAACAGCCGAGGCCCGCGAAGAAGCAATAAGGCGCATCCAAAAAATCGCCAGCCGAGTTCCTGGCCTAGTTTACCAATACCGTCTTTACCCTGATGGCCGCGCATGCTTTCCTTTTGCCAGCGATGCCATTCGGGATATCTATCGAGTTAGCCCCGAAGAGGTACGTGAAGACGCATCTCAACTAACTGCCATTTTTCACCCCGATGACGCGGACTTGATTCAATCCTCCATCACACTATCAGCGCAACAATTAACACCGTGGCGCCTTGAATACCGCGTCAAGTTTCCAGACGGCTCAGTAAACTGGCTGTTTGGCAATGCCCTGCCGGAACTGGAAGCTAACGGCTCAGTGCTATGGCATGGCTTTATCACCGACATCACTGCAGAAAAACAATCCGAAGAAAAACTCCAACTGGCGGCCAATGTCTTCACCCATGCGCGTGAAGGCATCATGATTACCGATAGCGATGGCACCATCATTGAAGTCAATAATGCCTTTACCTTCATCACCGGCTATTCTCGCGAAGAAGTCGTCGGCGGCAATCCGCGAATTTTAACTTCCGGACGCCAAGATAAAGAATTTTTCATCTCACTTTGGCAGGATTTGATTCACAAGGGCCATTGGTATGGCGAGATCTGGAATCGTCGTAAAAACGGCGAAGTGTATATAGAAATGCTCACTATTAGCTCGGTAAAAGATTCACTAGGCGTCACCCGGCAATATGTCGCCTTGTTCAGTGACATTACCGCCATCAAAGAACATGAGCGCCAACTGGAACATATTGCCCACTACGACGCCCTAACCAGCTTGCCCAACCGGGTTTTATTGGCGGATCGACTTCGCCAGGCCATGACTCAAACACAACGACGCGGCCAGCGCCTGGCCGTGGCTTTCCTCGACCTTGACGGCTTTAAATCGATCAACGATAACCACGGTCACGAAGCCGGCGACCAGCTATTGATGAACATAGCCTCACGCATGAAGCATGTGCTGCGCGAAGGCGACACCCTGGCGCGATTAGGCGGGGATGAGTTTGTGGCAGTCATGCTGGACATTGCTGATGCCGATGCCAGCATTCCTATGCTAAGCCGCTTACTTACCGCCGCATCACAACCTGTATACATTGGCGACATTTTCCTGCAAGTCTCGGCAAGTCTGGGGGTCACTTTTTATCCTCAGGATGAAGACAACGATGCCGACCAACTGCTTCGGCAGGCGGATCAGGCCATGTACCAAGCCAAACTGGCCGGCAAGAACCGCTACTATATTTTTGACGCAGAAAAAGATCGCAGCGTTCGCGGCCACCACGAAAGTCTCGGTCATATCCGCACGGCCTTAAGCGCCAACCAGTTCGTGTTGTTTTATCAGCCCAAGGTCAATATGCGCACTGGCGAGATAATTGGTGCAGAGGCACTAATCCGCTGGCAACATCCGGAAAGAGGCCTGATATCCCCCGCCGTATTCCTGCCGGTGATAGAAAATCACCCCCTGGCCATAGACGTGGGTGAATGGGTAATCGATACCGCTTTGACACAAATGAAAACCTGGCAATCGGCCGGCTTGCATTTTCCTATCAGTGTCAACGTAAGCGCTTTCCAGTTGCAGCAAATCGACTTTATAGACCGCCTACGCGCCCTGCTCGCAGCACATCCGGAGGTCAAACCGAGCAATCTGGAACTTGAAGTTCTTGAAACCAGTGCATTGGAAGATCTATCCCTGGTCTCTAAAGTCATCCACGCTTGCCGTGATATTGGCGTCGATTTTGCGCTGGATGACTTTGGCACCGGATATTCATCGCTGACTTATCTAAAACGATTACCAATCAGCAAATTGAAAATCGACCAAAGCTTTGTATGCGACATGCTTCATGATCCGGACGACAGAGCCATCGTAGAAGGCGTGCTCAGCTTAGCGAAGGCATTCAGTCTGCAACCGATTGCTGAAGGCGTGGAAACCATAAAACATGGTGAAATTCTGCTGGAACTCGGCTGTGAATTGGCGCAAGGCTATGGCATTGCCCGCCCGATGCCCGCAATAGACCTGCCGGCCTGGGCAGAAAACTGGAGACCCGACCCTAGCTGGCGCAAAGCAGATCATTGAGCCTTGTCACAAACAATCAAAAGCATAAGAAGGGGGGGCTTTTAAATAGCACCCATTGGGTGTCTGAATGTAATACAAAATTCGCTGCCTAGTCCAACTGTGCTGGTTACACTCATGTTGCCGCCCATCAACTCGACCAGTTGCTTCGATACCACAAGACCAATACCCGTTCCCTGCTCACTTCCTGTCTCTTGCCCGAGACGATTAAACTGCTGAAATAGTTGCGCCAACTTTTCAGGAGACAACCCAAAACCGTTGTCTTTGATACTGATACATAAGTGTTTAGAGTCACGGGTACAGCTAACTTTGACGACCCCATGTACGCTGTTATATTTGACCGCATTTGAAAGCAAATTCAGCATAACCTGCTTTAACCGGACTCGATCCGCATAAACAAGCCAAGTGTTATCGAAGTGGATAAAGTTCATCCGGATGCCACGTTTTACAGCAAGCGTTTCAACCATAGACTGGCATTCGCTCATCATATCAATCAGCAACAGTGATTCCATCGACAACGGAATTTTGCCAGATTCGATTACCGAAAGATCGAGGATTTCTTCAATTAGCTTCAGCAGATACCAGCCTGCTTTGATAATCGGTTTTATTCTTTCATGTTGGGTGTCTGTTAATGCCGGAGAACCGACTTCCAACAGCTGAGCGTAGCCGAGGATCGAATTTAGCGGAGTCCGTAGCTCATGACTCATGCGGGATAAAAACTCCGACTTGGCCAGATTAGCGCTTTCCGCCGCCGACTGTGCCTTGATCGAATTTAATTCAGCATACTTTTGATCGGTTATGTCCTGACTTATATCGATGCTGTGAATCGCTCTACCCTCAGAATCAGACACCATGCACGCCTTAACATCTACCCAGCGAATGCTGCCATCTTTACGTATATAGCGTTTTTTATTTTCGTAATTAAGCATGCTACTGCATCGAAATGCAGTGAGTAATTCGCAGTCATGCATCAAATCATCTGGGTGCGTTAGATCCGAGACTACCATCTTCAGTAATTCATCGGGAGAGTAACCCGTAATCTGGCACATCTTAGAGTTGACTTTAACAAAGCGCCCATCAAGTCCGACATAGCTTATCCCGGTGGGCGCCAGTTCAAACGAGAGACTATGTAATTGTTCGCTGAGGCGAAGCAATTTTTTGGCTGCTGCAAAATCAACCTGTAAGGCGTAGCGATCTATTGCGTTTTCCACGGCACGCGTGAGAGCCTGGGGGCTAATCCAGTTTTTGCTAATGTAGTCCTGCGCACCGGCCTGAAGCAGTTTCTGACCATCCTCGAAGTCAGATCCGGTCACCACTATCACTGGACACGATACAAAGTTTGAACTATTGCGCAACGCCGTCAACACATCTATCGCATTCATGTCGGGCAGATAATAATCAAGCAGCACACAATCAAAGGGATCGTCCTGCATTTCGAATATAGTACGCAAGCCTTCTGCACCCAGTTCCACTTCGGTAAAACGATACCTGCGGGCAGCGCCACGCAGCAACATCTGCCTAAGATCCGCTCGGTCATCTGGATTGTCGTCAATCAACAAAATATGCCAGCGTTTTTTATGCATTTTGCCTAATTTACTCAGTTGGACAATATGACACTGCTTAACCAGTAGCCGAAGATTTGTTCCAAAACTCGTAAGTGATCTCCGTGGTTCACCGGTTTAACGTGATAGGCATTCGCGCCATTCTTATAACAAAACTCCAGGTCGAGTGGATTATCCGAAGTGCTCAGGACTACAACCGGAAGACCACAAAAAAGGTCGTCGCGCTTAATTTGCTGCAATGCATTGCGCCCATCGCCTTTCGGCATATTCAAATCCAGTAACACAAGCGCCGGACTTGTATTTTTATTTTGAGAAGACTCTTGCAACAATTTCAGGCATTCATCGCCGGAAATTGCACGGCGAATTTCATTCTCCACACTCGTGCGCTCGGCGGCATCAAGTACAGTTTCAAAATCTTCGTCGCAATCCTCGATTACAAGAATATGACGCAGACGATTCATGGCCTCGTGCAAGGTAAGGTGAAATAAAACGTGCTCCCGGTGCCCACGACCGAATTCAGCCACACCCACCCACCGTGACGCTGGATCAGTTTCTTCACAATAGTCAGACCTGCACCAGTGCCCCCGCCAAATTCATCACGTCCGTGCAGTCGTTTGAACATCCGAAAAATTTGGTCGAAATGCCGGGACTCAATGCCGATACCGTCATCACACACATAGTAAATAGTCTGCCCATCAGCTTCGGCTGGAACAGCCAACAACATCCTATGCTCATCCGGACGGAAATAACCCACCTCGATACGTGGGCAATCGTGGTGGCTGTACTTAAGTGCATTGCTGATCAGATTACTGAAAATTTCTTGAACACGAACGGGATCACATGGCGTGTTGGGGAGCGTGCGTGGTATCACAATGATGCACTTGTTTTCTGTACGACGGATGCCAATCATTTCCATAGCCTCCTCAAGTACTTCATTGAGATCTACAGCTTCAAACTCCAGATTGATTCGGCCAACACGGGAAAAGTGCAACAGCGAATCCAGCAAGCTATCCATACGCACCGTTAGCCGCATTAGCCCCTCTAAACGCCGTCGATTCTCGGCGTCCAGTGTCTGCAAACTTTCAAGCAGTTGGTAGGCATAGCGGTGTATGCCTCGAAGCGGCTCCTTGAGATCGTGAGAGGCAACGTAGGCAAAGGCGTCGAGCTCTTCGTTACTTCGGGTAAGATCTGCGTTTAAATCCGCCAGCCGCTCCGCTCGGGAGATAACCAGCTCCATGACCAGCATTCGCAGACGTAACGCAGAATCGATTTCCACTGTGAGCCACGGTAACGCGCGCTCGCGCACCGATTCAACAAACACGTCAAACGAACCACGCGGAGTCAGTCGTAATCCATTCGGTCCGGGCACCAGAGGCTTTTCTTGTGGGTCGCCCGCCCAGTTCACTGTTTGTATGGTCTCAGCCCGAAACCATATAATCAGATCTCCCCGAATACGCGAGAGCGGAACTGCTAGAACACCGCTGGCAATTTTCGCAATCTCCTTGCCGGCCGGATAATCTCGCGTCAGTGCATCGGTCACAAATACCGGCCGAGAGTCTGATTCAATCTCCTGGCGTTCATTGATCCACTCAGCCAGAGTATCGAGCTGCTCGATATTTGGGGTCAGGCCCACCTGCCACCAACGGTTCAGGTGATATACCGCCGCGCCACTGGCGTCCATCGCATGAAGCAGCGACGGCTGACTTTCGGTCAAAGCCATTAAACCCCCTTCTTGCGCGGCTTTGGCGACGAGTTGCTGATGAACGCCTTCCAATTTGAGACGGTAGACTAATTGCTCGTTTTGCTCAGCCGACTTAAGTTGTAAAGAAGTGACTTGGGCAAGAAACTCGCAAGCGGCACGCATCTGATAAGGGAAATTTGTGGCCGTGTAATGGTGACACGCAATCAGACCCCACAACTCGCCATCGCGGAGGATAGGCATTGTCAGCGATGCGGCCACACCCATATTGGTCAGATACTCGGTGTACATAACGGACGCCCCGCGCAGTGCGCAGTGCGTCATATTGAGAGGAAGACCAGTGTCGGGGTTGGCGAGCGGGACAAGCTCCACCAGCTCTCCAGTTGCATCCGGCAAGGGACGAATCCATATTTTTTTAAAAATTTCTCGTGCCGGTTTCGGTATATCACCCTCAGGGTAATGCAAACCCAGCCAGGCCGGCAGCTCGTCGCACTTGCTCTCGGCAAAGACTTCACCGTGATTATCAGCGTGGAAGCGGTAGACCATCACTCGATCAAGTCCGGTCATATCGCGCACTTCTTCCGCGACACGCTGACAAAAATCGCGCAAGCTGTTGGCAGTTTGCAGATGCCTTACCGCTGATTTCACCCGCATAAAAAAGTCACTGCCCTCTTGGTTTCCATTCCGATCGGTAGCTTCAAACTCCAGAACCACCACGCTTTCAATCGTATGCACGCAAACATCAAGCGCAGCTACTGTCACGATCTTGTCCATACGCGCGGGGAGCGTAAAAACATACAGTGAATTGCCCTCGCCCAGTCCACCGTCAAGCAGTTCACGCAAACGCGCTGCGTTCTCCGCCCCCACCACACTAGCAACGGACTGACCCAGCAAATGTTCAGGTGGCTCACCGAGGTAGTAAGCTGAGTTTTCACTGGTCTGCATTATTTTCAGATCATCCCTGCGTAAAACCAACAATGCTCCGTGCGCCTGTATACAACCTGGTGTCTGAACCGGTTCGCTGTCGCAGTTAGTCAGGGTGACACCGTGACGTTTGACGCTGTAAACGCCGTTTGACCAAGGCAGCGGGGAGTTCTCTGTTGGATTATTGGTCATAGCTCAGTGGGCTGTTTTTGTGACGTGGGGAATAGCCAGCTCTCAAGTGTTTTGAAAGTTTGGTTAGCCGTAGCAATAATCTCCTCATCACTGCAGGTTCTTTCCGCTAGGGACGTCAATGTCGAGCCGAAAGCTTGCCATTGCATCATGGTTATATCGCCATAGCCGTTAAAAAATGAGCACCCCGTTTCCAGAGTAATACCCAAGGATGAGCGCAAATGTCGGGTGATAATTTGTCCACCGAGCGTTGAACCTTCGATCACATAAAGACATCCAAGCAGTTGCGAAAGCGTGAAGATCTCAGGCAAATTATGACAGCGCGGCATCCGCGCCAACATGTCAGGCGTATCGCCCAACGCAAGCAGATCTCTCTCCAATTTTGGGGTCTTGTAACGCTCGTTGTAATCGAAACCCATTTCATCCCACCAGGGCAAAGCCAGTAACTGGGTTTCAAGCGGAGCATAATAGCCATAGAATCTGCTTACAAACTCATGATAGTCCTCACGGCTAAGATTAGGATCGAGCAACGGTAATTGGCATTCCAGAGCAGCATGATTTTCAGTCGTGGCGTGTCTTAAACGCTTTAAGATCATAGTTTTCCTAGGAGGGAGTTGCAGCTCACAAAACGTGATAGATTCTGCTTGGGCTTGTGTCGAAATTTTGTCAGTTTTAGCAAAAACTTAAGCTTCCATTGCATTAACTATGAAAATGCATGTTTAGCATGAGAAAAATGCCAGCCCTTCAAACTGAACAGATTTATCTTGTACGCACATAAAATTGCTTTGCAAAAGACACCTAATTATCTGCATTGATCATTTGAACTTTACAGATAGAGTGCATCAGTTCAAATCAGGCTAACACATTACGAACTGAGCCAAAGGATTAAAAGTTGAGAATCGTTTTAGCATTCTGCGCGTTAACTGATAAAGACTTATGAGAATTCACGGGCTTTACACTGAATCGACACCGAATTCCCCGTTTGCCCTTCCCTGCATAGAGGCCGGCAGCAAAGCTGATAGATGCTCACACCGCCCTAATGGTCTGCTTCAACATGCTTTTCGCCGACTTGAAGGCAATGGCTCATGGCGGTTTGCAGGCAGACTTGATGGCAATAGCTACAAGCTTCGATGCAGTCGTGCATCGAATGCTCAGTGTTAGTATGCGCATAGACCGGTCCATTCATGGCATTCTCCTAAGATTTAAAGGGATAAGCGTTGATCGAAAACGAACAAGTCATTTCGACCAAGAGCTGAGGCTTCATGTCGACACAGGAATCGTCTCAAAACTTTAGTGAACTCTACCCTCAAAATTAATCGCAGTCGGTACGTTGGCGCGCATTGGTGCTTGAAATTTCAACACCATAGCGCGTAGTCCTAAGGCCGTAAGATAGACTTGATTTCTGGATCGTATAACTTGCCCACTGCAAAGTGAATATCAAATAGTGGATGATTTATTGCTTAATCATTCTCTCAAATAATTTATAGCTGACAATCGGCTTTATCTCATCGTTACAAAAGCCGCCTTTACTGTAAATTTTGGTCCATGTACTATTCGGGCGAATCTAACCCATTGAGTACTGCCCATGATCACCCTCAATATCAACAACGCTCCCTATCAAATTGACTTGCCGACGGATACCCCGTTACTTTGGGCGCTACGTGACCATCTGGGTCTTAGCGGAACAAAATTCGGCTGCGGCATGTCTCTATGCGGGGCTTGCACGGTGCATATTGACGGCGAACCGACGCGAGCTTGCGTTACTCCCATATCGACCGCCATCGGTAAAAAAATCGTCACAATAGAAGCGATTGATCAGGATGCCATCGGCAAGAAAGTACAAGACGCCTGGTTGAACATTGGTGTGCCGCAATGCGGTTATTGCCAGTCCGGACAAATTATGTCCGCCACTGCCCTGCTTAAGCACAATGCCAATCCCTCTGATGCCGATATCGATAAAGCCATGAGCGGCAATATCTGTCGCTGCGGCACTTATCCGCGGATACGCGCCGCGATCAAACAGGTTGCCGCGTTGAAGGAGATTAAATCATGAACAAATCTATGGAGCCTTCTGAATTGAACGCGGATGAAGACAACCTGAGTATCATCAACATTAGCCGGCGCGGATTTCTTAAAGATCTCGCACTCAGCGGCTTCGTCTTGGCTGCTGGATTTCCCTCGTTATTGAGTGCCGACGAAACCGCCACAGCCGATAAAAAATACGGAGCTGATGGCATGCCACATGGCTGGGTGGATAATCCGCTGGTATTCGTCGCCATTGCTGAAGACGGTACGGTTACCATTATTTGCCATCGATCGGAAATGGGCCAAGGCGTGCGAACCAGTTTGCCGATGGTAGTGGCTGACGAATTGGAAGCCAATTGGCTTCACGTCCGTGTTGAGCAAGCGCCAGGCGATGAAGTGCGTTTCGGCAATCAGGATACTGACGGCTCTCGCAGCATGCGCCACCACTTCATGCCCATGCGTCGCATCGGTGCCGCCGCTCGGCAAATGTTGGAAGAAGCCGCTGCTACGCAATGGCAAGTTCCGGTTGAGGAAGTCCACGCCGAGTTGCATCGTGTTTTGCATACCGCCACCGGCAGATCACTTGGCTATGGTGAACTGGCTAAAGCAGCCGCTAAACTCCCCGTGCCCGCTCGTGAAAGCGTGCGGTTAAAAAATCCTGCTGACTTTCGTTACATCGGCAAAGGCCAACTTAAGATTTATGACGGACGCGATATTGTCAGAGGCCTGGGCCAATACGGCATCGATACCCGTTTTAAAAACATGCTGTATGCAGTTGTCGCCCGCCCACCGGTTTTTGGCGGCAAGCTCGTCAGTTACGATGCCCAAGCGGCGCTCAAAGTACCCGGTGTCATCAAGGTCATCGAACTTCCCGGCAGTCCGCCGCCCGCTGAGTTTAATCCTCTTGGCGGCATTGCGGTGATTGCCACCAATACCTGGGCTGCCATTCAAGGACGCAAGGCTTTAACCATTGAATGGGATAAAGGGCGGCATGGTGCTTATGATTCCGTTGTCTATAAAACCGAACTTGAAGCTGCCGCACGCAAACCGGGCAAAGTGCTGCGTAATGATGGCGATGTCGATGCCGCATTCGCAAGCGCGGCTAAACACGTACAAGCCGAATATTATGCCCCGCATCTCGCCCAAGCGCCGATGGAGCCGCCGGCTGCGACTGCACGCATTGTTAAAGGTCATTGTGAAATATGGGCCTGCACCCAAGCGCCACAGCTATCTCGAGATCAAGTCGCGAAATGGCTAAAACTGCCGGCTGACAAAGTCACCGTGCATGTCACCCTGTTGGGTGGCGGCTTCGGCCGCAAATCCAAACCTGATTATGTTGTTGAAGCGGCGCTTTTATCCCAAGCCATGCATGGCAAGCCTGTTAAAGTGACTTGGACACGCGAAGATGACTTGCATCATTCTTATTTCCATACGGTTTCTGTCGAACGATTGGAAGCAGGATTGGACGCGCAAGGTAAAACAGTCGCCTGGCAGCACAGAACGGTAGCCCCAACCATATCGTCGACTTTCGGCCCCGACAGCAAGCACCAAATGCCCGTCGAACTGGGCATGGGCGTCATCAACAACCCGTTTGCGATTGCCAATGTGCGCATTGAAAATCCCGAAGCCGAAGCTCATACCCGCATCGGCTGGTTTCGCTCAGTCTCAAACATTCCCCATGCCTTCGCCATCCAATCTTTTATAAATGAATTGGCCGTTGCCGCGGGGCGTGATCATAAAGATTTCTTGCTGGAATTGATCGGCCCAGCCCGTCGCATCGACCCGCGCAGCTTGGGCGACGAGTGGAACCACGGGGAGTCGCCAGAACTCTACCCGATTGATACCGGTCGCTTGCGCCGGGTCACCGAAACCGTCGCGCAAAAAGCCGGCTGGGGACGAAAGCTTACGAAAGGCCAAGGTTTGGGCATTGCTGCCCATTACAGCTTCGTCACCTATGTTGCTGTTGTCGTGGAAGTGGCTGTAAACGACAGCGGCGTGTTGAGTATTCCGCGCATTGACATTGCGGTAGATTGCGGCCCGCAAATCAATCCTGAACGTATCCGCTCACAATTGGAAGGCGCTTGTATCATGGGCGTCAGCTTGGCGACCTTAGGTGAAATCAGCTTTAAAAACGGTGCGGTGGAGCAGGATAATTTCCATCACTACCAACTCACCCGCATGGATGATGCACCACGCGAAATTCGCGTTCATTTGCTGCCAACGACAGAATTCGATACGCCGCTCGGCGGAGTCGGAGAACCTGGCGTACCGCCGATTGCACCGGCATTATGCAATGCGATTTTTGCGGCAACGGGACAACGTATTCGCCAACTACCAATTCGAGATCAGTTACGGAAAGATTAAGTTGCTTAAAACAAAACGCATCAGCCAACAGGTCCCATATTCTTCATTTGCCGGAGTATCCACTGCTGGCGTTTAAACACATAAGCTGACGGCCGCCTTGCCTGCAAGACAATGGGATTAGGCAAGGTTGCCGCAAGCAAAGCCGCCTGGGGCCGGCTCAGTTGCTTGGCGCTCACACCAAAATAAGTCTGGCTGGCAGCTTCCACACCAAATAAATGATCGCCCAATTCTGCGATATTCAGATAAACCTCCAATATCCGCTCTTTACTCCACAGCACTTCAATCAGCACGGTAAACCAGACTTCAAGCCCCTTGCGGATAAAGCTTTTAGAGGGAATCAGAAATAAATTTTTTGCGACTTGCTGCGAGATCGTACTCGCGCCTCTGAGCTTGCCGCCATCCATATACACATCAATGGACGATTGAATGGCATGCAAATCAAAGCCCGAGTGCTGAAAAAAGCGCTGATCTTCAGCAGCAATCACGGCCGACCCAGCATTGGAAGAAATAGCTTTGGCGTTCACCCAGTCATACTTAATTGACTTAAACGAACCTGTTTGCACTATATCTTCAACATGCCGGTGAAGCATAAACATAGACGTTGGCGGCGGCATCCATCGAAACAGCAAGCACAAGCCAACAGACGATAGTACAAACCAATAAATAAACGTTAGCCCAAAGGTTTTAAGCCTTGCTCCCAAGCCTGACCGATGTTTTTCAGTACGATAACGCGATGATTTAAACAATCTCAACCCTGCGAGAAGCCTTATTTATTAGCCCGATGATCAATAATTTCATCAACTACCGACGGATCAGCCAGTGTCGAGGTATCGCCCAAACTGTCAATTTCGTTGGAAGCCACTTTGCGTAAAATCCGCCGCATGATTTTACCTGAACGGGTTTTGGGTAATCCCGGCGCCCACTGGATGATATCGGGATGCGCAATCGGGCCGATTTCTTTCCTGACCAGATCAATCAGTTCCTTTCTTAATGCTTCTGAAGGCTCTATGCCCACATTTAAGGTGACATAGGCATAAATACCCTGCCCTTTGATATTATGCGGATAGCCGACAACAGCCGCTTCGGCAACATGTTCATGTAATACCAGAGCACTTTCAATTTCTGCAGTGCCCATACGGTGTCCGGACACATTGAGCACATCATCGACACGCCCGGTAATCCAGAAATAACCGTCTTGGTCACGCCGGGCACCATCACCGGTAAAATAATAGCCGGGATAGTTTTTAAAATAGGTATCGATAAAGCGCGGATGATCGCCATAAACGGTACGGGCTTGCCCCGGCCAGGAACGACTGATCACTAAAATGCCTTCAGCTTCACCTTCCAAAACACGTCCGTCGTTATCAACGATTTCAGGTTTGATGCCAAAAAACGGCAAGGTGGCCGAGCCGGGTTTTAAGGCAATGGCACCCGGCAGCGGCGTGATTAAAATGCCGCCGGTTTCGGTTTGCCACCAGGTATCAACAATCGGACAACGTGCTTCGCCGACGATGTGGTAATACCATTCCCACGCTTCGGGATTAATCGGCTCACCAACGCTACCCAGCAGACGCAAACTGCTCCGATCGGTACGGGTAACGAAATCATTTCCCTGAGCCATCAATGCCCGAATAGCGGTAGGAGCAGTGTAAAAAATATTGACCTGATGTTTATCGATCACACGCCAGAATCGATCGGCTTCTGGATAAGTCGGCACGCCTTCAAATAACAAAGTCGTGGCACCGTTACACAATGGCCCGTAAATCATGTAAGAGTGTCCGGTAATCCAGCCTATGTCAGCCGTACACCAGTAAATGTCGCCATCGTGATAATCGAAGATATATTTATGCGTCATCGCCGCATACAGCAGATAGCCGCCAGTCGTATGCAACACGCCTTTAGGTTTACCCGTGGAACCTGAGGTATACAAAATAAATAACGGATCTTCCGCAGCCATCGGTTCGGCCGGACATTCACTTGACGCTTCAGACATTGCCTGGTGATACCAAACATCGCGCGACTCATGCCAAGCGACCGGATTGCCGGTATTTTTAATAACGATGACTTTTTCAAGTTGCGGGCAGTTGATCGCCGCTAAATCGACATTGGCTTTAATAGGTATGGTTCTGCCACCACGGTAGCCT
>JABFRC010000022.1 GCA_013141375.1 Methylococcaceae bacterium
CTATTAGCTACTGCTTATTATCAGAACCGTATAACTGATTGTCTGGAATTGGCCGCTACTTCCGATCGGTAAACATCATTTCCAGCGTCTGCTTTGGAATTGGAAAAAGTGCCAGGTTTACACACTCACTCTTCTTCAATAAAATAAGTTCCGTTTGGAAGTACGTGTTTGTATGGCAATAGAGAAATATGAGCAAGGGTTTCGTCGTCCACTCTTTCCCCTTGGTTTCTCAAGCCCTCAACAATATCGCTAATCCTGGAAGTATTCCAGTACAAGATCGCATTTGACACCAAGCTCAGGCAACTTGCCTTATTCATAATTTCTTCGTAATCTCCGGTAGTAAATTCACCTTGGTTGGCAAAGAAAACCCATCGTGGCAACTTATGCCGGTATTCCCCTTTGTTGAGTTGTAATTGCACGGTTCGGCGAAGAGGCTTGTCCGTGATATACCGCAGGATATATTCAGTTTTAATGATCCGCCCCAGATTGGTAAAAGCCCTCGAAAGTCGGTCTGCCGGAAAACTGTTGGTTAGGCGCTGGACAATTACATGCGCCGGAGTCGTTCGCTCCTTAAGAGATTGGGCAACATGGATCATCGCTTCCCACTGCTCTTCGACAATATCAATATCGGCAGTTTTATTAAGCAAGGGGTTGAAGATGCCGTGATGGACGTTTCGATCTACTTTGTAGAGCTGTTGATCTTTTAGGTCGCGAATTCTGGGCATGAAGTAATAACCCAGCAGGTAGCACAAGGCGAACACGATTTCGGTATAACCGTGGGTATCCGTCGTATGTTCACGGATTTTCAGGATAGAGTTGTTTTCCAGTAAGCCATCTAAGACGTACAACGCTTCTCTGGGGCTACAGGATATAGCCTTTGTGCTGTACACGGCATATTGGTCGGACACATGGGTGTATATTCCGATCGCTTTCTCATAATATCCGTAGTACCTGGGATAATAAGAGGCTAGCAGACTGTCTGCTCGGATCTTGAAACGCTGAGCATCGGATGACGATAACGTACCCGAGCCATGAATATCGCTAAATGGCAACTGATGATGCTGATTAACAATTTCGGCACTGGCATTTTTGTTGGTTTCCTCACGCACATAAAATTGCAAGACGTGTCTCAACATATCCACGGTAACACCTTTGACACTGGCGCTCATGGCGACCACACCCAGATTGGTTGCTTGTGAGATCATCGCAGCAATCAGCGTTTTGTAAAAATTTGCCGGTCTGGACTGGTGTTGCTGTAGGGGAATGAAATGTCGGCTAAACCCAGTTTGCTGATCTACTTCCATCAGCAATTGCTCAATTCGAATAGAGGGCAGACTGGCATCAATGACTTTCTGCAGCTTGATGACGGCATCGGGGATTTCGGCTTTGTCGTCTTTTTTCAGCTTCAACTTACCATCCTTGATTTCTGCAAACGTATCTGGGCCAAAGCATTTTTCAGCTTTACCAACGGCCTGATGGAATTGCAATGTCAGTGTTGATTTAACGGCATCCTGATAAGGTTGCTGAAGCGCTTCGTACGAAGCCTCTCGGTTGGCTTGCCAGTGGCGCTCATCCAGCATAAGATCCCAGAACGACACATGTTGCTTACTTTGTGGCAGATACAAATCGCCAGAGCGAAGCGCCTCTTTCATGGCTATCGCAAGCCCCAGTTCCCATGCATTGCGCTTTATATTGCCATCTTTATCCTTGTATGAGCGGAGAAGTTCTTGCGGAATAAATCCTGTCGGGGATTTATCGGGAATCTTCTTGAGAGTACCGGCATCCAACTGACGGACAAGGTTAATCACATTCATTAACGGCTCTGTGCCGGATTTTACGGCAAACGGCAACTGTATAAATTCAGCAAAATATTTGCGTAAGCTGGGGTAACGCCCCAATAAAATATCGCCATACCCACGCTCTTCTAACCGCTTGAAGCTATGCAGATCGGTAATGGAATCCAGCAACTGCTTCTCGCTAACCTGTTGCCATAGATCAGTTTTATGCAAGGGTTTGTCGTCCGGCCAATCGATAATTAACTGGGTGGTATCGAGCACCGTATCAATGGCTTTTTTCTGACGCTTACGAAACTCACGGTGTTTCATTTCATGAATGTGCTTCGCTTTTCGCAACATGTCCATGATGAACTGGTCGTGCATTTTGACCAGGGAATCCAGCAAACCCTTACGGGTTTCCAGAAGAAAACAGGCCATCATGGCATAGCGTTTGGGTTCCTTAAAACGCTTGATGTCTCTTGCGTTGTAGCGGCGGGCGAGTTTGTAAAGATAATCGATAAAAGCGGGATCGACGCACTTTGCTTCAAGTTTGCTGATGCCTGTTCCTTCAAGTTTCCGGTATCGTTCCAGGTAACTTTGAATGGACGAGATCGTGGCTGATGGCGGATATTCTTTCAATAGATAGAATAATGAACGTTGGTCACCGGATTGTACGACCAATAGGTTATCAATAGCTGTTCTCAGTTCGGGTGTAAGCCTGTCGCACAAAACTTCAAATAACTGTTCGTGCGTTTCGGCGCAGACGCTGATAACCAGCCGCTCTAACACACTGGCTCCAGGCAATACGACACGCTCGGCCAATAGATTGCGTTCGGCCCGTAAGAATAGCTCGTCGGGCAGATGTGCTTGCAAAGCTTGTTGTTCCAACCATTTTTGCAATCGAGCCTGGGCTTCATCGTCGTATTTGGAAAAACCCAGATAATTCAGAATATTTTTTCGGTACTCAGAAAATGTCGCTTCGCGATCCGGTGTTGCTACCGTAAGCGAAGGCGGCAAACCCAATTGGTTATTGAGGTAGTTGACAATACGGGGTGACAGGCCGTTGACCTCGGCCAGAAAGCGGCCATACAAGCGTAACGCGCTTAACTGAATGGCAATGAATGTCCGGGAGTTTTTTCGGTATTTGCTGATTTCCTTTTTGTCAGCATCGGAAAGTGTCCAGTCCCTGGCCATTTCTTCATCTGAGAAATCCTGTGGCAGCTTGATGGACTGGTAGCGTTGCCGTTGGTTTAGGAAACCTTCACTGGTAGTCATCGTTAACGGCACTCGCTGATTTATACAAATTTCTTCAAGAAGCTGGCGATAATTAGAATTCCTGGAAAGGCGGGTTCTGATTTTGAAATAACACCTATCACAAGAGCTAGATTAGGATTTCGGCCTCTATAACTGTGCATTTGAATCTTGGTCTAGTTGCACACGTAAAAAAGGCACTATTTTGTGTATTTGAAGTTGAATTATAATAGATGCACAGTTTATAATCTGCACATATTCTATATGCACAAAGCAGCCAAAACAATATGACTTCATCAAAAATCGGCTATTGCCGAGTATCCACAACGGAGCAAAATATGGTTGCTCAGTTGGAATTACTTAACAAGGCGGGTTGCCATGAAATTTTCAAAGAAAAAGTATCAGGAAGTAATACTGATCGTCCCGAGTTAAATAAGTTATTAGCTTACATTCGTAAAGGCGATACCGTTACGATAACAAAGTTAGATCGGTTAGCACGGTCAACCAAGGATTTGTTGAACATAGCCGAAGCGATAAAAAAGAAAGGTGCTGATCTTGAAGTCCTCAATATTAATTTAGATACTAAATCCCCAACAGGGCAATTGATGCTTACCATGCTGGCCGCTATTGCTGAATTTGAAAGGGGGATTATGTTGGAACGCCAAAGGGAAGGCATTGATATCGCTAAAGCGGATGGAAAATATAAAGGCCGTAAGCCGATTAACGAAGCCAAACTTCAGCAAGTGCAAAAGCTAGTCGATAATGGCACAAGTGTTAGCAAAGCGGTTTCTGAAGTAGGTATAGGTCGGCGTACTTATTACAAAGCTATTGAAGAAGGCCGGATTTAACTCCAGTTTTGACTGGAGATCAGTACACAAACTTACGGTTATGAACTGGAAGCTGATGGCGAAACCGTAAGTTTCTGTTCAAATGCTCCCGCTAGTCCATTATCCACCATGCCACCATTATTGAAATAGAAGGAGAAAGCTATCGGAAAAAACAGAGCGTAAAAAAGTAACCCATTATTTTTAACTAAAACCGGCCAGGGTAATTGACGTCAAACCGGAAAAGATAATTGACGCCGGACAACCTCAATAGTCTCTCGCCAATTCGCCATTAAAAAGACTTGCAGCATCCTTAGCAGCGGCAATACTTTTGCGTACATCCGCATTGGTTAGATCAAGCACGCGTAGTTTCCCTAATGCTTCCGCAACTGATTCAATACGGCGGTAAACATTGGCATGTTTCTCAGCATACAAGGCAAGCCCTTGCAGCTTTGGTAGAGCATCGGCCAAATGCAGGCCATGCGGATCAACCATGTCAGCCACGACAATTCCATCTGGATTATTTGCAAAGAATACGAAGTCAGGTCGCACAATGCTGTATTGATCACCGGATAAATATGCAATTCCAAGCGATGATTGCCCTGGCTGTTGAGGATTACGATACCAAAAACTGAAGCCATTCCTTTTCATCTCGGTTGCAACAACCTTTTCCTCCCAGGAGTTCAATTCTGCGGGGTATTTTCCTTGCGCATCGCAAAGCAGATGGTTTTTATATGTGGAAAGCTGCGTTTCAACATCATTCTCACGCGCCTTGGTTAGTTCGAATTTCCCCTCCGGTTTTACCAAATCAACATCTTGAGGTTCGGTGCTCATTTCCCTGATTTGGCGATACGATTCTTGCCGGTCATGCGACAACTGCTTTATAACTGGGCCGTATTTTTCCAGCCAACATTTGGCTAGCTTGTCTGCCTCGGCATCAAAATAGGGTTGAGCTTCTGTGACTAACCCGAGCGCGGCCAGAGAAACCCGCCCATCGACGAGTGCAGCAACAAATTCTTCCTCATCTTCTGGATCGGCCGCCCGGTATGCGAGAGCATCGACATAGGTGCGTGAAATGTCTGGGCTGAATAGTCGGGCAGCGCGCCGGTAAGCGTCATCAATCACAGCCATGTCGGCAGCTTCAAGGAACTCGTTGAAGGTTTTTGTTTTTCCCTTCAGATCGGCCACCACTGTTTTGCCGTCAACCGTCATGACACCATTGCGCTTTTGCTCAATATCTGACTTCAGTTTTTCCTGTAGCGCATCCAGCACTTTGTGCATTTCCGCATGTGCTAGCTTGCCTGCCCCTGGCAATAGGCCATCAACAGCCAATTCATGGGCCAGTGCTGTCAGACGTTTTGCCGGCTTGGCTCCCCTTTGTGGGCGGGTCTGCGATGGTAATGCCTCAAACTTGCCCCATACTGCCTGAGTAGCATCGGGATTTGGCTTCATTTCTACTGGGTTGATTAACACTCGACCACCTGGCGGAGGCGAAGTGTCGTCACCCTTCATCAGGGTATCAACGACCTGTGTTACCGTTTTGACATCGAACTTAGGCAATAAACAGTCAACCGAATTGAGGCGTTCATTGCCAGGTATGCGGCGAGCCAAAGGGGAGCGGACCATGCGGCCCAATAATTGAGTAATGTGGGTGCGATCAACAGCAGAGCGGAAAGACACCATAACTTCAGCCCGTGGGCAGTCCCAGCCAGTGCTGATAGCATCCTTCGCAATGAGGATACGTACCCACGTTGAATCCTGAACACGTTCAGGTGAAATGTAAGGCACATGGCGATTGCCGAATTGTTGCGTTGTATGTTCGCCGAAAACATGTGCTATACAACCACTCGGAAGCTCAGGCCATTGCTGATATATGGTATCCAGGGCGCGGCCAATATCATTCGGGTCTGGCGTATTTGGAACTTGCAGCACCATTAGCGGGATAACACTATGGGTATCATCCTGCTGCTTGGCATATTCGACCCAAGCTTCTGTGATGGCTTTTAGCTTATCAGTGGCACGGCGAACCAAGACCGTATCGAAGTCACCGACTTCATCAGGAATGTCCAGAATGATAGTGTCCTTGATAAGGCCAGATTCCTGAACTTTGGCCGAATCCACAACCACATCCGGCAGGGTAATACGCTTTTGCGCACCTTCCATTGCCTTTTTAAAGCGTTCCACTGTGGCAGAAATACCCCACACCACAGGAAAGCCCGGCACATCGCTAGTACCATTGATCAGTCGTTGGACAATAGTGCTCTTCGCGTTCTCCATCGCTTTGCTGGGGTTTCCCATACCTCGGTGCGCCTCATCCAGTACCAGATACAGGGTTAAATCCGGGTCTTCTATGGTGTTGCGTATCGTGTCCCAAAGCGTGAATGAACGCATATCGGGACGGGTTTCTGGGAACAATACCCCCGCTTTTTTATCCAGTTCCTCATCGCTATAGCCGCGTACCAATAGGCTGTTCTTTCCAAGTTTCTGCGTGTTCAGGAAGTAGATTTTCTTGGCTTCAAATTTAGCCCTGTTAAAGCTGTTCTCAATCACCACCAAATCCGTATGACGAATACGGTCAGAGGCTTCCATAAGACGGAAGCGAGTCTGTTCGTTCAGTGCCGGATCATCACTAAACCAGATGATGATTGCGCCTGGGTCCGGGTCGAAGTCATATTCATCGTCACCGTGGAAAAGAGCCTCGAAAGCGGCGGCGGCCATCACCGTTTTACCGGCGCCAGTGACAGCAGTTAGCGAAAAAGCATGTTTATCGGCATCTTCATGCCAGCGTTTACGGGCTTTTTTCAAGTTAACCAAGACGTCGCGTACAGCATCGGCCTGGTAATCTTTCAGCGTGAACTTCATCCTTTATTCCCCGTTGGCAAAGCTGAAATTGGTTAGGTAAGACTCATACAGGCGGACCGGCTCCACACTCTCGGGCAGGCGACGCGCTATAGATTGAAAACGACGGTCATCGTCAGTGACGATGTAGGCCACAGTAAGCGCTTGAGAATGCGTAACGGTCTGGACAAAAGGCGCAGCGCAATCCACGTCAACCAACAATCCGTAGGCGTCCACGACCGCCCATCCGGCTTCTGGAATCTTGTCGATGCGTCGGCCACGAGAGCCGGCCCGTAGCCAAAGCAAGGGGGCAACCCGAGCAAAGGCTCGGTTATGGCTGACGGAGATAGGGGTTTCGTAAGTCAAAGTGAAGAACTCGGCATTTTCTTCAAAGCCGTCGGACATCGGAAATTCATCGGTGAACTTGTAATCGCCCTTGATAGGTTCGCCGTTGGGTGTCATGCCTGTGATGGCGGCACGCACACGAGGTTTGGTAATGTAATCGCAGATGCCATGCTTCTCCCACTCGGCATCGCCGGGGCGTAAACCCTGTTCACGCAGCGATTTCTGCTCGTCAGCGGCGACTTCGTTGTTAGTGACGGAGATACACTGGCGGCGACCGCCATCCTGACGATTCTGGCGCATAACAGCATGGGCAGTGGTGCCGGAACCGGCAAAGAAATCCAATACGACAGCTTCTGGTTTGTTTGCGATAAAAAAGCGTAAAGCGTCTTCGACTGCATAGAGAGATTTTGGGAACGGAAAACGTCTTCCGGGCAATAGCGAACGAATGATGTTTGTTCCGTGGCTACCAGCATCGTGCGAAGTCATATTCCACACAGTTTTCGGAGCAGTAGATCGCCCACCTTCTGCATAAGCAATCTGCAATGAACCATCGGAGCTACGACCTGTGACAGAGATAAGACCTTCCTCGATCATTTGAAGCTGATTGAATGAAAGGTAATAAATCGGAACTGAATTGCGAGCTAAGTCAACGCGACCAATTCGCACCGCACCACGAGAGATTAATTCTCTGAGGGTTTCCGGTACAACAGACCAACTGTATTGCTGCCCGTCACTGGATGGGGGCCACATGACAACAGTGCCTTCAGGCGAATCTATTGGGTTATCGACTCCCAATGGTACAGTGTTGCCAACCGAATGAATGCCAGTGCCATCCTCATTAACGTAGATTGGATACCATGAACCTGGGTTGTGTGGTCGAAGGCCTTTTCTGCCTGTACGAGCAAGGCCTCGCCATCTGACATCTTGGTCCTGAGAATAATCTCGCTCCGTTAGCATGTCGCGGTTCCAGCGCGTCAGTTTAGTTTCACCAAGCGTCACGAAGTAAATGTATTCGTCGATTCGAGAAAATTCGTTTGCCCGAGCAGTACCCTTTGGGTTAATCACGCTACTTATCATTTGCACACTACCTTCCGGAAACGTTTGCTCCAGAAGCAACCCTAGTCGTAGATATTCCTTTTCATCAATAGTTACGATCAAAATAGAATCAGCTGGATTCAATAGCTGTTTTGCCACCAACAGCCGCCGCTCCATCATCGCCAACCACTTGCTATGGCGATACAGGTCGTCGCCTTCCACGTAGTCGTTGTTGTATTTCCAGTCTTTCGCACCTGTGTTGTACGGTGGGTCGATGTAGATGGCATCTACCTTGCCCCGATGGGTATAGGTCAGAGCTTTAAGGACATGATAATTCTCACCGTTGATAACCGTGTGGAAAGGCTTGTCGCCACCACGCTCAACCTTGCCGGTACTGACTAGCCCCGGATAAATAATGTCGCGGAACTCGGCAACCACCACTAGGTCATCCAGCAGCACAGTCTGCGCTTCCACCTCTACTGCACCAAACAACTCTAGGTCTGCAATTTTGCCACTAACCGATTTATGGATAGCCTTGACCTGCCATAACCGCTGATCACCCTTCCTCAATGAACCGCGCTCGGGCAACACATGCACCTTGTCGCCCTTGCGGATTGGACGTTGCGGCAATTCCACGGCCTCCGGGCTATGTCGCTCGAAATTCAGGCCGAATGGCAGGCGAGAGGATAGCGCCTTGAACTCTCTGTCCAGGTCCGCACCTAACTGAGGATCCCTGGCTTTGGTCTGGGCAATTAAATCAGTCAGTCGTGACACAGCTAAATTCCCTCCGCCAACTTACTCAACCGCTCCTGCCCCGTATAAGAGTAATTCTGCGTGGTGTAAGTTATGTGCATTTTTCGCGTTCGGTCACTGTTTAATAACGGGGTGAGTGGATTCATGTAAACTATTCAAGGTCAATTTGAAGGTACAAATTCAAGTCAGGGATGAATTTGAAGTCCTTGGTATTCAGAGTGTACAACGTCACATCATGGCTAATCGCAGTCGCTGCAATCAGCATGTCCGGGACCGACGCTTTATGGCTGAGCGAATAGCGCCGCATCAAATCGATAAACAAGGATGAAATGGCCGGATTCAGGCCGTAGCAATGGCACTTCTCAAGATGGCGTTCGATTTTTGCCAGTTCTTGTTTGTCTCTAGCGCCGTAAAACAGTTCGGCTTTTGTGATGACGCTGACCGCGATATTGGCCGGCCCTATCGTTCTGAGAGTTTGGACGATAGCTGGATTGCCTTTGTAGAATTCAATCAGGATGTTGGTGTCGCAGAGAATCATCCACGCTGATCCGGCCAGGCTTTTGCACGAATGGTAGCTTGGTCGATTTCTCGAGATTCCCAGATGCCGGCACAGTCAAAGAAATCGTCGCCGGATGTAGGTTGCGTGATGGCTTCCATTTCCTTGATCACGTCCTCATGCTCGATGACTTCGCCACGGTCAGCAGCGGCTATGCCCTGGGTGATTTTCTCAATTTTCCGTGCGTGAGTTTTCAGATATTCGCGCAAGGCTTGGTTGACCAAATAATTGCGGGAACGGTCCAAAACGCCCGCCATGCTATCGAGTTGATGCACGATGTCTGATTCGGTTCTAACGGTAAATGCTTCAGTTGCCATTATTGCTACTCCGGTTTATTGTGGTTCATTTGTAATCATAGTTTATACTTTAATATATAGGCCATCCACTTTTGTTTAATCATTAAAATCACAAAGTGGATTGATACCCTTTCTTTTCTTTAATGACGCTTAACCTTTCACCGGCACTGATTGCATCTTCTTCACTATCGAACCAATCTTTCCGAAAAGTACCAGGTGAACCCACCCTGCCCCATTCGCGAACCAGAGACCAGTCATCAAATAGACTAGGTACTACAAACATCTGATAAAACCGATGCATATTTTTCTCGTCATCGTGCCGTACTAAATAAATGTGCTTCATGGCTTGCCTCAACTATCCGCCACCAATTATCTATAATCTAGTGCTGACCTGATGGTCAGCCCATATTCGTTTAACTTGGCTTTCGCTACATCCAGCCAGCTCGGCGGTTCGTTTGATAGTATGCCCAGCTCCACGCAGAGCAACGATACGCTGATGTGTCGTCGTGTCAGCGACACGACCGGCATACTTGCCAGCGATTTTGGCAAGTTGAACACCTTGGCGTTGACGCTCTCTACGAGTTTCATAGTCATCACGCGTCATTTGCAAAGCAAGTTTAAGCAGTAACTCCTGTACCGCCTCCAGGACAATCTTGGCGACTCCGTCGGCTTCCGCTGCAACATCGGATAAATCAACCAGACCTGGCACGGCCAGCTTTGCTCCCTTGGCTCGAATTGATGCGACCAATTGCTCAGCTTCAACTAAGGGGAGTCGGCTGATACGGTCGATCTTTTCAGCTACGACCACTTCGCCCGGTTGCAGGTCGGCAATCATTCGCAGCAGCTCGGGTCGATCCGCGCGAGCACCCGACGCTTTTTCACGGTAGATGCCGGCAATGTAATAACCTTCTGTGCGAGCGCTGTCGACGATTTCGGTTTGACGGGTAAGGTCTTGTTCTTCGGTACTGACGCGGAGATAAATACGAGCAACTTTCATGGATGGGTGGCCAAAATGGGTATACTTAAGTTACCTAACTATAAATCATGTGGCCAATAATTAAAATCGCAATGTAATTTGGCCACCTTCTAATTGGCTATCTATTTTGGCTATTTTGGTTGCTAATCAACTAAAGGCTTTAAAGTTTCACGGTATTTTAAGAATTGATGCTATGCCGAATGGCCGACCTACCCCTTATGGTCCTTATGGTCCCCCAACCCAAGATGAAACCGTATATCATCCGAAAAGAGGGAGATTTACAGTTAGTATCCCGAGCAAATTTACTGAGCCTGTTGGCTAGGGTTTGGTAATCAGGGATGATTACAAAAACTATTTAATTACTTGTTAGACGCATCGTAGGAATAAGAACAATATGGTATCTCCAAGATTTGTAGCCAAAATTGAATCAGAAGAACCCACTCTGAGATTAGCGGTTCTTATCGATGCTGATAATGCACAAGCCGCCGTCATTGAGGGTCTTTTAGCCGAAATAGCGAAATTTGGTGAAGCAACCGTTAAACGAATCTATGGTGACTTTACTGCACCAACTAGTGCATCGTGGAAAAAGGTATTACAAAAACATGCAATCAAGCCAGTACAACAATTTGCCTACACTACAGGCAAGAATGCAACTGATAGCACATTGATTATTGATGCCATGGATTTACTTTATACACGTAAATTTGATGGGTTTTGCCTCGTTACCAGTGATAGCGACTTTACCGGTTTAGCTATGCGCCTTAGAGAAGAAGGGCTAACTGTACTTGGCTTTGGTGAACAAAAAACTCCGGAAGCATTCAAAAATGCGTGTCATAAGTTCATTTTCACTGAAGTGCTGCGCCCCTCCACCCAGACAGAAACTACTGCAACTTTTCCAGAAAAAGAGAACCAGCAAAAAACCTCCGCTTCTTCCGTAATTAACGAACTTCCCAAACCACAGCCAGTTTTCCCAAAAGAGTTTGTATTGGATGCGCTGGAGCAATCGAGTGATGATAGTGGATGGGCAAATCTTGGAACTTTTGGAAGCTATCTAAATAAACTGAAATCAGATTTTGATTCCCGCACATACGGATACAAGAAACTTTCTGATCTCGTAAAAGCAATGCCGGATATTTTTGTAACCGAGGAACGATCCGTAGATGGTTCTGATCTCAAAAATTTATATGTCCGAGCAAGGCAAAAATAACTGCGATTACATAACTAACTGTCACCGATGATATACAGAAGGAAAAAATCTGGGCTAATCAACAAATTAGCACGTCAAAGGGAAATTTTAGGTAGATATGCCGTTAACAGCTTAATAACTTGTTATGCCTCATTTAGAGAGTTGCTGCTATGCCTCAAATAGAACATGCGTTTGCTCTCGCCAAGAAGGTCTTTTCCGAAGAGATGACGCAGCAAGGCGCGGCAAATCAACTGAATCAGGCGTATAAGATTAATGTTAACTCCGCGAAAATCATGATCGCGGTATATGGCCGAATGGTGCGTGGTCTGGAGTTCAAACGTGCGCTTAGCGCGCCAGATATGAACTACTACCTTGCAACCTTCCTGGCAGAAGGTAGGCATGAGGCGCTGAGAAATCCAGTCAAAGCGTTGTGGTTGCACATTGAGTACTACGAGAAAAAGAACTCCGTAAACCTCAATGCTCTCCGTGAACTTTATGCAACCTACTCGGCAATATCTGAGGGCTTCAAATCTTCGGAGTCTGTGCAGGAAGACTTTTTAAAGGCGGTAGAGATTGCCGCCAAAGTACCTCAAGCCGAGCGGCAGAGGCTGCTAAAGTCGTTTGGAAAGATTCCGCGCACCAGGCCGGTTGTTTCTCTGGTTTTTGAGCGCAACCCATACGTTGTCGTTGAAGTGCTTGGCAGAGCCAACGGTTATTGTGAGCGTTGCAAATCCCAGGCTCCGTTTCGGAAACGGAAAGACAATACTCCTTACCTTGAAGTCCATCACAAGGTTCGTCTTGCAGATGGAGGTGAGGATACAGTTGAGAACGCAGTTGCGTTGTGCCCAAATTGCCATCGTCAACTTCACTTTGGGCGTGCTGAGGCATAACCCTGCAGTCGAGGGGACGCGCCGCGATAAAGCCGCGTCGCGCCCATCACTTCCACGTTATGTGCAGCAATAAATACCATGGAACAAATTGAAAGAGCCAATAGGTTAAATGCAAGTTGTAACAAAAGCTGTTTTCAATCGTCTTATTGGACGATAAATTGTCTTCATTGATACGGTTATCCACAGCTTCTGTGGATAACCCTGTCACTAAATTGTCATGTTTGTTTTTCACCCCCCTGCCCTACTGGAGCTAAGTTAGATTGATCAAAAACTGGCCAACCTATTTGCAGGACAATTCAAGGCACCCGGTAACTGTTGCTGAAGCTGTCGATCGATTAATGTTAGTTCTGGATGGTGAGCAGAAAATAGCCATTGCTTCCTTACAGGAAGAAAACTTAATCGATTTGCACTTTAGCCTCGGCATGAATATTAGGAATGCTTTTGGCTTGCATGAGCCGGGCAGTAAATTACTGGTCTCGATCAACAACACTATTCATCCTGATGATGCGTCTGGGGTGAGTATTCGGGCATTGTGGTTAAAATTAACCTAAACCAATAGACTCGAAGATTTAAGAACTACTCGGAGTGGTAATAATCAAGGCCAGCAATTTTTTGGGTGACACGGTTAACCGAAATGCAGAATGATTAAGCAAATAGTCTGTATGTATGGATACTGGTTAGCATTCTAATGAGGAACAAACTCGGCTTTAGGCCTAAAAAGTTCACAAATGTTGTTTTTATCAACCTGTTCTTCAACAACATCAAATAATCCCGATTCCATTATAAATTCCTTCAAGGATACGTACCCCCATTTCTCCTTTACCAGCGCAAGGTCTTCAGCTAAAAATTGCTCAATTTCCTGACCGGCTGTATTTAGTAAAGACCATCCATCTGCTCTCGCGGTTCTCCTAGAAGTAACTAGCAATGAATTCAATACACGATTGAAGGCACCATAACCCAGCTCAGGTTTAGGACGATAGAGCACACGAACGCCGCCTTTATCCGTAGGCTCTTCGTTTATATCAAACAATTCAGACGCCTTTAAAAGCTCTTTGATGTTTTTGCATCTATAACCGCTTTTTAGCCGCACTAACTCTTCAGGTAGTATGTGTCGAATTTGCTGGCCTGCATTACTCAATAATGTCCATCCATCTGATCTAGGCTGTTGGATAGAAATATTGAGTAACAATAAGACTAAGGGGCTATTTTGGAGAAAAGACAATTCAAGTTGGGAGGAAACCTGCTTTATGCCTTCCTCAGACTTGAGAAATTCTATATTGATGTTCAAACTTTTGATTAGTGATTGGAGATGATCATACTCCGGAATAAGCCTTTCTCGCTGCTCGTCAAGGTATTTTCCGATCTCCAAACAGCTTTCAATTGAATCTGAATTAAATCGTGGTAGAAGATGATGGATCATGTCATTACGGTCATCAACCAGAGATTTTAAACCTTGTTTTTTGCGCTCGTAAAAATCGGCATCAGCACTCACTGTGAAGGAAAATGATAAATACGGTTCTTTAGGCTCAGTTATTAACCTGGATGAATCGTCAAGACCTAAGAGAGTGTTATCTATAAATTGTCCGACCAAATTCCCCATCGTTTGTTTGTGAACTGTCGCTGCCCGTCGCTCCTGGTTTTCCTTTAATTCGCTCATATAGCCAGAAATTCTGCCATATGTGATTAAGTGCTTGAGCATGAATTCTATTTTCTGAAAGTTCAGTAAGTTTCTACCTATCTTTCGAAAAATTTCGTCCCGCATTTTTATAAGATCTGGTTCTGGTTCCATACCATGTAATTGTCGCCGAACATAGGAATTTACCCTTAGGCTGGCTGTGTAAACCCAACAAACATTGGACAGGCTTACAATAAATTTTAACAGCCACCCTTAATTAATAATCGCTTTTGTATTCAAATTTCTGAAGTTTAGTTCACATTTACTTGCAAATGGCCTTGATTGTTTACAACTGTCTGCAATGAACACAAGGTCTGCAAGACAACCTATAGTGATCGTTGATGCTAGTAACCCGCAAATCGTCCGGTCGGCTTAAATGCATACGTCCCTGTACGCTTTTAAACACTCCCTCCCGAATTGCTCGCCTCACCTTTGCGGGTAGCTCAGTGGAAGCCTTCCCTGGCCTCGCGGCACAGGCATCCGTGCCAGTGCCGCCCGAACGTCTGAGAATTGATTAGCGCCCTACCCTGCTCCGGCGTTGCTTTCCTTGCGCTGCGCAATCCCATTGCGGTGTGCGTTCCGCACAATTATTTGATGGCCGCCACCTCCCCCGCCCACCAAAACCCCCACGTCGCCACCTGGTAGCCTCAAACATAAACTAAGCCCATCTTGCTTGGCCACCTCATACAAAGGGGTTTTGGCCGTCGGATGTCGTTGGCTGGTGGAATCCCCTCTGCTTGGTATCATATCGAATGGTTGCAAATGATATGATATGATTTCATGTCATACTTTATGCGGATGCCATCATGCACACCCTTTCAGAACGCGAGCTATACCAAGCTTTGGCCTATGCCAAAAGCATCGATGAAGAAGCCGGCTCAAATATCATCGCCAAGTTTCAGCTTGAGCAAACCGCACTGGCTGAAACCATCTTCGGCATTTTTCCAATGGTCATAGCCGAGCAAGACCAGGATATGTCCTATCTGTTCATGGATCTTTGTTTTGATGTCCTCTGCGTATTTCAACACGCCTTCGGCCCCCTGCCCTCTCAAGACCTGATGGATTTTGATTGGCTGGAAAAACAATCGATGCTCCTGGACGCTGAATTGCAATCCTTGGTTAAGGATCGAGACATGGACGAAAAAATCAGGAATAAATTGCAAGACCGATTCCTGAAGCGATCAATTGAAGATAATCCCCAAATTGGCTTGGTCAATTTTATGAACGCGGCGATTGATGATTTTGCCTCAGAAAGCCCAAGTCGTGTACCTGCTATTCAAACCACTCAGACGATGATTTTTGTCGTCATCAGGCTGTTCGGCAATCTATACAATCACGCCGACAAATAATTAAATATGAAATGAAATGATATGATATGATATGATTTCATGTCACATGGTGTGATATAGGATGAACTGATATGATTATTTTGATTGGCGGAGAGAAGGGCGGCACCGGCAAAACCACGCTGGCCACTAACCTTGCCGCGATGCGCGCTTTAGCTGGCCGCGATGTTTTATTGATTGATACTGATCCGCAAGGCAGCGCTAATTACTGGGCTCAAAGCAGGGACGACGAAAATGTAAGCTCACGTGTGGCTTGCGTGCAAAAATTTGGTAAAGGCCTACCAACTGAAGTCAAAGACCTTGCACATCGATACCAGGACATCATCATCGATGCGGGCGGCCGGGATTCTGTCGAACTCCGATCGGCATTAGTCGTAACCCAAAAAATATACATCCCCATTCAACCCAGCCAATTCGACATCTGGACACTGAATCAGATGGACGAGTTAGTTGAAACTGCCAAAGCATTTAATCCGGATTTACAGGCTAGGGTGATCATCAGTCGCTCTTCAACTAATCCATCTGTTCATGAGTCAGACGACACAGGTAAATTGCTGGCTGATTTTCCCAATCTTGAGCTTGCCAATGTAACTATTCGTGACCGTATCGCTTATCGTAAAGCTGCTAAAGATGGCTTGGCAGTTACTGAGTTAAAACCCAAAGACCCAAAGGCAGTTGAGGAAATGGAAGCCCTGTATCAAGAGGTGTTCGGCAATGAGTGAGTTAAAAAGCAGGCCTCCTGTTAAAGCAAAACCCGATTTAGACGATTTCCTTTCAGGTGCCGAGAAGAAAACCGCTCAAAAGCCCATAAAACAGCAAAAGGCAGCTTATCCATGGGAAGAAGCGGGTATACGCGATGACGTGACTAAAGTTTACAACCTGAGACTACCAGAAGCTTACTTATTAAAGTTGAAATTCATTGCTGAACACTCGCCTGGCAGCATGCATAAATTCTGTTTGAATGTGGTGCAAGAAGCGATCGATGCCAAAATCAACGAGCTGACAAAATGATATGATTCGGAATGGTATCATATCATTTCATATTATTTTTCTACTGCTACCTGTGCCGGTTCGCGCCGCCGCTTATGATTCAATACTGTCAGGCATGACGCCTAGCAGTATTACAATTATTGGCGAGTCACATCAACATAAGGAATCCCCGGAATTTATTGGCAATCTAGTTGACGCCAAACTTAACCAAAACTCATGCCTGATATTGGCACTTGAGATTGAAGACAGCCAGCAGCCAATAATTGATAAGGTGATGCAGGGCAGGGCGCAGGTATCGGAGATCACGATTACACCAATGATTGATCATCCGTCTGTGGAAGGAAATAGCGACCGTTAACTGTTAATCACCAGTCATTGCTAATTTTACCTTTTCGAGGGGATGGGCAAAAATAGCCAATTTAAAAATCGAAAGGTTACAAATTTCGACGTCTTTCGGCCGAGTCTTTTTAGACCTTAGGGCGGACAATATCCTAAGTTTTTTTAGATCCGGGATATTTAATTTTGATAAATCGTGAAGGAATTGTCGTAAAATCCAATAAGGTTGTGGAAGCTAGTTATATGCTTTCATTGGTTGAGCAGCGGGTTTTGTTGGCATGTATTGCACAGATTGATTCAACTGCGGTATTGACTGAAGACTATCGTTTTGAAATAACTGCGTCCGGCGTTGCCGATCTAGCAGGGCTTGAAAGCTTATCAAATACCTATCGCGATTTAAAAAAAGCCTCTGAAAAGCTGTATGAGCGCAGCGTTATCATTGATGATCCAGATCCGGATAACCCCAAAATAACCCAACGAAAAACACGCTGGATCAGCAGTATTGATTAT
>JABFRC010000314.1 GCA_013141375.1 Methylococcaceae bacterium
GGGGTGATCCGTCGGCGCGGCGGCGGCTTTGTCCCAGATTTGCACGGCCTTAAGCGCGGCCAGGTCATAGCCCTTTAACTTATCAGCCTCTCGCTTCTTCTGCTCTCGCTTGATCCTCTCCAGTTCGGACGGGTCTTGCTTGGCGGTGGCTGATCCATTTACAAAAAATGCCTGGGTGTGGGCGGTTTTCCAATTGCAAGCAATGCCTCCTTTGCGGTCTGGAAAAACCTTCAGGCGGCCCGCGCCGTTTCTGGGTTTGCTGTCCAGTGCATCGACGACATGAAATTGACCATCCGCCGGAAATTCTTTGTAAGCAATACCAACGGTGGCACAGGCTGACATTGCAGCGTCTTCAATGGAGCTTCTGTTCATAACAGTTCCTCCCGTATCTCTAACAAAATATCGGCCAGTAATTGCGCTTGCTCAACTATGCCATCCCCAAAACCGCCATAATTAAGGCGCTTAGAAAAACCTATCAGGCTTGTACAAATCACATAGGCCGCACCCGAAACGCACAGCGGCGAGTCGTGTTTATTGCTGGGGTGAGCTGCAAACTCAAGGGCGAAAAGTAGGGTTTTTAGTAGCTCAGCATGACCGATTACGACGACACCGGAAGCCGAAACAGTGCCGGTGTTATCGGTAAACGCTGCTTTGATGTCTTTTAGGTTCTGTTCTGGAAAGGCGGCTTTGGCCTGGGTGAATAGTGCGGCAAGTTTGTAGTGGTTGCGATCCATTAGCGGCCCCCTTGGTTTTGACGATCTACACAAGCAAAAAATTCGGCCTCGTCAATTAGTACGCGACGCCCAACACGCTTAAACGCACTAGCAAAGCCGTTTGTTTTTTTATTAAAGATTAAGTGACGCAATCCACCTTGTGGCGGCCATGTGTGGTGTTGATTCCATTCTGGAACAGGAATCAAACGGTTGGATGGTTGGTTATGTTGTTGTGTTGTTGCGGTCATAAATTGCCCCTTAAATTCAAAAGTGATGAATCACCGCAAACTGTTGTTGTTTGCGGCTCGGGGCAAATCGTAGGCTGTTGAAATTAATAAAAAAACTGGTGAATTAAGGGAATAAATAGGTGGTTTTTTATCCCCTGTTTTTAGGCCGCGCTGATACTGACGCACAATAAAAAGGGGCTAAAAGCCCCTTGTATAAAATCCCCTGATTAACTCTTTTTTCTTCCTGGTTTGCCCTTGTGTATTTGTTGGTTTTTCCACCAGTCGCCTGTTCCAGTTAAAAATAACCCGGGGTTTTTGGCTTCTAATGTTTCTATAATTTCCTTTACTTTCATATTTTGAAGGTCTGGTTTTTCTGCATTAATCCACTTTTTAAAAGCTTCATCCCTTCGTTTATTTATCCCTGAAGTCTCGGTTTTTTTTGCTGTTTCTTCGGCTTGCGGTTCTGATCCTTCCCACCATTTAGCAAGCAGGCACCCCGAAGGCTTTTTTGTGCCTTTACTGTTTAGCCAGTGCATAAAGTCGATTTTGTGGATTAACGTGTTAAAGTAGTCGATGCGGTCAGAGAATCCGCCGCTTTTTATGGCGTTAAGGGTGTATGTTGCGCTATACATAAATTCTTCAAAGTTTGGTTTGTGGTAGTTTTCTATAAACTCACCTTTTAATTTTCCTTCTTCGTATGCCAGGCATATTGCCTTCAAATAAACGCTGAAGTTTTTGTTTTTGATGTCGCACCAAAGGTCGCATATTTCAAAAATTGATAGCCGGTCAGGTAAAGGCAAACCTAATTCGGCTTTTTCTTTGGGTGATGTGTTGATGCTGTCAAGAATACCCATCACGCACCGCCGAATATTTTAGCGTTCATACTCGCAACCACGTTTGAAACATGGCCATCTGAAAGGTGCGCGTAACGCTTCACCATTTGAAGGGTTTTGTGTCCTAAAATCTCGGCAATCTCGGCCAGGCTTGCGCCGTTCATCAACAAATAGCTGGCTGTACAATGTCTAAGGTCATGCCAGGTAAAATCAGTTATCCCGGCGTTTTTCCTTGCGGTTTCCCAAGGCTGTTGTAAATCAATCGGCTTGAGTGGGTCTTTAATGCCCGGGAATAGTAATTGAGTGTCGAGCCGCCTAATTTTGTTATGTTCACGCAATAATTCCAAAGCATGCCCAGCAATGGGTACGCGCCGCCGTTCGCCGTTTTTGGTTTCGTGCAAAATTAAAAAACCGTCTTTTAAATTAACATCCTGCCATTTAAGGCCGAATAACTCAGCCTGTCTCATGCCGGTTGAGATTGCCAGGATCACGCACATATAAAGCTGTTTATTTCTGGATGCTTTACAGGCAATCAACAGGCGTTCTCTTTCGGCATCATCCAAGAATCGAACACGGCCCCGCGCCGGTTTCGGTTTTGTAATATTTTTCATTGGCGAATCTTCAAGCCAGGCCCAATCTTTAACCGCGATTGTAAAAACCGTACTCAATGAAGCCATGTATCTAAGCACTGTGGTTGAGCTGCGTGGTTTGCCTCTGAATTCTTCGTTAAGAAGTTTTTCTTTAATAGCTGTAATGGTATCGGCGTTCACATCAGCTAAGACCATGAAGCCTATTTCATCCTTCCAGCGCCTAAGATGTAGGCCAATATGCTCATCCTGAACTTTAGTCAATTTCGCGCTGGATAGATAGCGGTCAATCATATCCGCTATGGTGTGCTTTTTTGCTTTTGCTGTTTTGAAGTGTCGCCCGTCCCGGATTGCTGACTCGGTGTCTTGAATCCATTTTTTGGCATCGGTTAGGCGTTTAAACGTGGCCGTTTGTGCCGGATAGCCTTTTAGTCGGACTTCTGCCCGGTAGCGTTTGGTTCCGTCTTTTGCTAATCGTTCTGTGATGGTAGCCATACTTTACCCCTTGTTGGGGTATCGGCTGGCTTTTGGTATGATGCTTTTAGCCATTGCTTAACCCTGAATTAAGTTATTGGTTAGGGCTTGTTGGTGGTGGTACACCTTCAGGCCCGCGTTATTTCTAGGGTTACAGTATAAACTCTTGGCGCACTTTTGGCGCAATTAGCTATAAAAAAGGGCAAATAATGGTAATAATCAGCAACAACACAAAACAGCTAAGTAATTGAATTAATTATTATTGTTTGTTGTTGTTTGTTGTGGTTTTTAGTGTTTTTGGGATTCATAACCCCGGGGTCGGTGGTTCAAATCCACCTATCGCCACCAATAAAATAAGGACTTAGGCACAAACCAAGTCCTTTTTTTGTGCCTAAAATTTGTCACGTTGCAGTTCAAAATAGAAAACCACAACAAGCGGCAACAGCTGCCAAATTTTAAGCAAAATAAACCGCTAACGGCAAAAACAGAGAATCCAAAGCAAAACTGAATGGCAGATGCACTAAAGATCAACGCCAGGGATTAGATATTAACAGCGTCTTTTAAGCTTTTACCGGCTTTAAAACTCGGCAATCTTGCAGCAGCGATGGTGATTTCTTCGCCGGTTTGCGGGTTGCGACCTTTACGCTCTGCACG
>JABFRC010000363.1 GCA_013141375.1 Methylococcaceae bacterium
GGCTTGCTATAAAATGCCATCCAGAATGACTTAAAGTCTTTGTAGACGATTGACGTGTGCCATTTTTACAATGAATACCCCCTCAAGGAACTCATGAAAACCTATTTAATCTGTTTGAACGCGATACTTTTATTGTTAGGTGGTTGTGCCGGTTCACCGCCGACAAAACCAGAGGCCATCGAGCGCAGCGACTACAGCTATCTCAAGACTTATCTGACCTGGTTGATTGAGCAGGAAATGTCTCAACAGAACGTTGAGGGGCTGAGTATTGCTGTTGTGGATGATCAGCAGGTTGTGTGGGCGAAGGGCTTTGGTAATGCGGATGCTGCCAATCTCGTTGCTGCAACACCGGAGACGATTTACCGGGTCGGTTCCATCTCCAAATTATTTACCGATACGCTGGTGATGCAGTTGGCTGAGCAAGGCATGCTGGATATTGATAAGCCGCTGCAAACCTATTTGCCTGATTTTTCGATTAAATCGCGCTTCCCAGATGCCGGGCCAATCACGCCACGCAACATCATGACGCATCATTCCGGTTTGCCGGGAGATGTCGGTAATGGCATGTGGACGCTAAAACCTGCGCCTTTTAATCAGCTTGTCGGCCAGCTTAAAGATGAGTATGCGGCCTATCCGCCAAACACCATTTGGTCCTATTCAAACCAGGGTGTCACGCTATTAGGTACGATGCTGGAACAGGTCACCGGAAAGGCGTTCAGCAGTTATGCCGATCAGCAGTTGTTAAAGCCGCTAGGCATGACGAATTCGGCATTTTCTTTGGGCATTGAAGGCAAGCTTGCTTCTAAAGCTTATAAAAATCATGAAGAAAAAACCGAAGTGCCGTTGCGGGATATGCCAGCCGGTGGCTTGAATGCGAATGTATTGGATATGAGCCGGTTTATTGAAATGGTATTGGCGGATGGTAAAGCCAATGGACGGCAAATTCTAAAACCGGAAACGCTGAAGGAAATGCTGCGTCAGCAAAATAAAACGGTAGCGCTGGATGTCGGTTTTCAAATCGGTTTAGGCTGGATGTTACGCAGCAACCAAAACATCGGCACTATTGCTGAACATGGCGGCGCAACACTTTTCCACAATAGCTTATTAAGCGTACTGCCGGAGCATAAGCTGGGCGTTGTGATATTGGCGAATTCCCCGCCAAGTGGCGATTTTCTGAGTAAAGTCAGCAATGCTGCGCTAAAGCTTGCTGTGACAGTAAAAACCGGCAAGCAACTCCCTGAAGAAACGGTGAAACCAGCTATTGCAACGCGGAAATTAACACCGCAAGAACAGGAATTGGCCTCGGGGCAATATGCAACGGCAATGGGTTATCTCAAATTAACGCCGGAAGACGATACACTCGTCACTGAACTGGATGGCAACAGCGTGGATTTAGTGGCTCGGGAAGATGGCAAATTCGGGGTGCGCTATAAGCTTTTTGGGCTTATTCCGATACAACCGGATGAACTGGCCGAAGTCAGTTTATCTCTGGCTAACATTGATGGACATGATCTGGCGCTGGCGCATTGGCAAGGTCAAACCTTTGTGTTGGGTGAAAAAATAAAGCCTGTGCCGATCTCGGCATCATTGCGTAGTCGTTTAGGCGAGTACGAGATTGTGAACCTTGTCGAAGGTGAGGCGATGGTTCCCGAAAAATGCGCCCTACGTGAGCGGGATGGTTTTTTGATGCTGGAGTATTCAATCCCTGCCTCTGACATGAATAATCTGGCATTTCCAATCGCGCCGGTATCGGATCATGAAGCCGTTGTGCTTGGATTAGGCCGGGGCATGCGGGAAACTGTTCACCTTGAGACGGTTAATGGTAAGGAGCTGATCGCTTATTCTGGGTATTTATTGCAGAAGAAATAGTCATTAAGGGTTGGTGTTTAATGATGGAGAATCAATGAAGGAAGATAATTTGGATATGTTATTCACGCATTGCTGTGGCAATGTCCGATCAGGTTTATGTTAGAGGGTAATATTATGAGGTCTGCTGCATATCATGGTTTGATGTACCCAAAAGTGATTCGCTCGGTGCTTGCAGCCATCATCTTCTCGTTTGCTTCTGGATGCACTTCGGAGCAGGTTTACGGGTCCGGTCAGGCGTGGCAGCGTAACCAATGTCTCAAGATGGCAGATCTGGATGCGAGCAATGACTGTCTAGGCAAAACCAATACGCGCTATGACGACTACAAATACGAAACCGGGAAAATCGCCCAGTGACAGGTTTGAGTTTGCAATTTAAGGTTGACTGCCGACGTTGGGACCTGGATGTGTGAGTTCACAGGTATCTGTAAACCCTCGTCTGGTCATCAACGGTCAATTCTTGCAATTAAATTTCGCTACCAAACGGGTAAAGAGCTGTAAATCATCTTTACCGGATTGTTTACCATAGTGCAGTTTGATAAACAGCCTGGAAATGTGTTCAATGCTGTCGGCCTGTTCCGGTAACTGATGTTTGGCTCTGGTGGCAAAGTCCTGAGCGCCTTCTCCCGGTTTTTTAATCAGGCCTGTTTTGGCTAATTTCTTACAAAAACGCTGGTAAGTCAGCACGACCGGATCTTTGGTTTGGCCAGGATTTCTTAACAGCAGCCAGCTAAGTAATGCCGTTATCAAACCTATGAAACCGGTCATCCAGTAAACCATGGTCTTTAGATCGCTAACTCCCAGTGACGATAAAAACTGGCTTTGGTTTTTGTTGTCGTAGTTGATCACCCAGCGCTGCCATTGGTAATCGACATTGCCCCAAAGCTGCCGGGCATTTTTAAGCCAGTCGACCGCCACCATTGCTGAGTTAGGTGTAAAGCTGACGATGCCGCTGGCGATTTGCTGGTCGATGTTGATGTTCTGTTCAATTCTTTCCGGGGCGATGGCGGCAGTGGGGTCGACCCTGACCCAGCCGCGTTGTTCCAGCCACACTTCCGACCAGGCATGCGCATAGGCTTGTCGAATGTCCAGGAAATTGCCGACCTTATTCAGTTCGCCGCCCTGATAGCCGGTGACCACGCGAGCGGGAATATGGGCAACGCGCATTAAATATACAAACGCTGTGGCGTAATGCTCGCAAAAGCCCCTGCGGGTCTCAAACAGGAATTGTTCGATGGGGTTTTTTTCTAATAAGGGAGGTGTCAGTGTGTAGTAGAAATCTTCGGTTTTAAAGTGATTCAACAGCTGTTTGATATAGTCGTCAGGCTTATTCTCGAAGCCGTGTAAGCGTTGTACTAGCTGGTTTATGTTGGCGGATACCGGGCCGGGTAATTGCGTGGCATCCTGGATTTCGGCAGCGTTGATGGCTCCGGTGTTGTAGGCAGGATAAGAGCTGATGCGATATTCCGAGCGCTTATCAGGGTTGGCAGAGGTAATTAATTGATATTGGCTGTTTCTACGCAGTGGCGCTGCAAAGTTGGCCGCAAACTCTAGGCCGAAGACCCAGGTTTTATCCGAAGGCTCCATTAATAGGGTGTATTGATAGAG
>JABFRC010000337.1 GCA_013141375.1 Methylococcaceae bacterium
TGCCAGCTTTACGCGGATTGCTTCGCCTTCCAGCTCTTCTTTGGTTTTTTCGCCGTATTCAGCCAGTAATTCACCGGCAACCACATTGCGGCGAAAATCGGTAGGAAACGCAATGCCGCCGTTCTCGCGCAACTCATTTAATTTGCTGCGGCGTTGTTTGATTTGTTCTTGTTCCTGTTGTATTTGCTCTTGTTCGTTGACCTGCTGATTAATTTCCTTAATGAGGGGCCACGGACTAACTTGTTCCGATTTATCACGCTCGATTTCTGACATTTTTTATTAACTCTTTGTTTTGTATGTATTTGATTTTACAACCCGCTCTTCAAGCTGGCTTCGATAAACTGATCCAAATCCCCATCCAACACTGCTTGGGTATTACCGGTTTCCACACTGGTGCGTAAATCTTTGATACGCGATTGATCCAACACATAAGATCGAATCTGGCTGCCCCAGCCGATGTCGGATTTGGAATCCTCCAGTGCTTGTTGAGTTTCGCTGCGTTTGCGGATTTCCAGCTCATACAGTTTGGCTTTCAACTGCTTCATTGCCGTGTCGCGGTTTTTATGTTGTGAGCGGTCGCTTTGACATTGCACGACAGTATTTGTCGGGATGTGAGTCATACGTACTGCAGATTCGGTTTTGTTGATGTGCTGACCGCCCGCACCACTGGCACGGTAAACATCCACACGGACATCGGCCGGGTTGATGTCGATTTCAATATCGTCATCAATTTCCGGGGACACAAATACGGAAGCGAATGAGGTGTGTCGGCGATTACCGGAATCAAACGGCGATTTTCTGACCAAGCGATGTACGCCGGTTTCAGTCCGTAACCAGCCAAATGCGTATTCACCTTCAAACCTGATAGTCGCGCTTTTAATGCCTGCGACATCGCCCGGTGATTCTTCGATCAATTCGGTTTTAAAGCCTTTGGCTTCGCCCCAGCGCAAATACATGCGTTCTATCATCGACGCCCAATCCTGGGCTTCGGTGCCGCCGGAACCGGATTGAATATCTAAGAAAGCATTGTTGGAATCCATTTGCCCGGAAAACATCCGGCGAAATTCAAGATCCCCGACCTGTTTTTCAAAGTGCGCCAGATCGTCAACGACGATATTTACCGTGTCTTCGTCGTCTTCTTCAACCGCCATCAGCAACAATTCTTCCGCATCAGCCAGGCCACGATCCAGTTCGTTGGTGGTGTTAACGACAGTTTCCAGTTGCCCGCGTTCTTTGCCCAAAGCCTGGGCTTGTTCAGGATTGTCCCAGATTTTGGGGTTTTCAAGTTCTCTTAAAACTTCGACCAGGCGTTCATTTTTGATGTCGTAGTCAAAGATACCTCCTAAGGTCGTCGGTGCGATTTTTCAGGTCGGCAATTTTATTTTTGATCGGGTTAATTTCTTGCATGTGAATTTGACGTGGGAAAGTGGATATCGATACCAAACAAGCCATTTGGTATGGATGCTTAAAATGGTCGGGAATTATAAACTATATGGGAGCAGGGTTCACATCGAAAGCCTTGGCGGCAGGGGCAACCAGGCCTCTGAACTCAAAAGAGCTGCGCTAATCCATGTTGATCGCTTTACGTTTTGCGCCCCAAGTACCGGGCTGGGTATTAAAAACACCCGCACAATGCTCACCGCAAAAATGACAACAGCCGGAAGCATCCAGATTCCATTCTGACAACTGATACCAATCCCTGCCGATTAACAATTGTCCGCAACCATGACAGTAGGTACTCTCAGCACTTTTGTCATACACATTACCCACATAGGCATATCGGACGCCGTTATTGACGGCTATTTGTCGGGCTTTTAACAAGGTGGTATGGGGGGTTGCGGGCGTATTCAGCATTTTCCAGTCCGGATGAAAGGCCGTGAAATGCATGGGTACATCGGGCCCGAGATTTTCAACCACCCACTGTGTCATTGCTTGCAGTTCGTTTTCTGAATCATTTTCACCGGGAATCAATAAGGTGGTGAGCTCCAGCCAGACCTTCGTTTCGTGCTTAATGTATTTCAGCGTTTCCAGCACCGGGGCCAGATGACCGCCGGTCGTCTCATAGTAAAAGCGCTCGCTAAAGGCTTTTAAGTCGATATTGGCCGCATCCATCCATTGATAAAATTCGGCTCGGGGTGCTGCGCATTGATAGCCAGCCGATACCGCGACCGATTTTATGCCTAAGTCTCGGCAGGCTTGCGCAGTATCGATGGCATATTCATGGAAAACGACCGGATCGTTATAGGTATAGGCAACACTGTCACAGCCGTATTCTTTCGCCGCCAGGGCAATGGCCTCTGGTGAGGCCTTGCTCATTAATGTGTCCATCTCCCGGGATTTGCTGATGTCCCAGTTCTGGCAGAATTTGCAGGCCAGGTTGCAACCGGCTGTGCCGAATGAAAATACCGGCGTGCCGGGTAAAAAATGATTGAGCGGTTTTTTTTCGATAGGGTCAATCGCAAAGCCACTGGAGCGACCATAACTGGTCATCACAATTTGCTCATCCAGATTTTGCCGGACAAAGCACAAGCCGCGTTGATCCTTGTGCAATTTACAAAATCTCGGACAGACATCGCACTGGATTCGTCCGTCTTCCAGTTTGTGCCAATAGCGGGTTTGGACTGTATCGTGAGTGATAAAAGTCGTCATTGTAAACTCCCAAAAAAGTGGGAAAAATTGTCATTGCGTTGCAATGGCAAAGTGGTAGCATCCGCAGGTAGTGACCTGGGATTACTCAATAAACAGGAAGCTACTGGTATTCTTTTACCACGAAATAAAAGGACAAGCCAATGACCAGACAACCCGCCGTTGCAGGGACATTTTATCCCGCCAATCCCGAGCAATTACACCGCCAGCTACAACAGTATTTAAGTAATGCTGAAGCCAGCACTACCCCCCCAAAAGCCATTATTGCTCCTCACGCGGGCTACATCTATTCAGGCCCGATTGCCGCAACGGCTTATGCCAGATTAAAGCCTGCGCATCAGACGATTACCCGGGTGGTGCTGATCGGGCCATCGCATCATGCCGCTTTTCGTGGACTGGCAGTCAGCAGGGCGAAAACGTTTACAACGCCGTTAGGGCAAATACCGGTAGATCAACAAAGTATCCAGGCCGTCTTAAAACTGCCTTTTGTTGAGATTATTGAACAGGCCCATGCCTATGAACATAGCCTGGAAGTGCAATTGCCCTTTTTACAGGAAGTGCTCGATGACTTTAACATCGTTCCCATCGTGGCTGGCGATGCAACGCCGGAGCAAGTCAGTGAAGTGTTGGAAATGCTTTGGGGTGGGCCGGAAACTTTGATCGTGATCAGTTCTGACTTAAGCCATTACCATGATTACGCCACGGCCACACGGCTTGATAAAGCCACCAGTGCAGCGATAGAGCGATTGCAGTATGAAGAATTGGGTTACGAGTCGGCCTGTGGCAAAACAGGTGTGAGTGGTCTGCTCAAACTGGCGCGGGAC
>JABFRC010000098.1 GCA_013141375.1 Methylococcaceae bacterium
CTACGTTGCCAGGCAGTGATGTGATTAAGCCAGTGTTCTGAAAGTGCCATGGTGCATCCTCTTAAAAAATATGCTGAGGATGACGGTTATTATTCGGTCAGAGAATACGGTTTTAACGGACGATTACAATGGTTCGCCGGGATGCCGAGTAGTATTGGAAGAACCGGCGTTACGCGTAGTCGTTCCGGAAAAAGCTGATCAGTTATTTCCACTATCAAGAGTTTCCCGAGTAGTCTGCAATGGAGTCGTTGAGTGGTCAATGTCAGCATTACTGGCCTGTGCAGATATGGGGATCAACCTGTTGTTTCTGGAAAAAAATGGTGAGGTTCGCGCCAGATGGCTTGGTCGTGGTGACGCAAGACAATCATTAACTCAGCGCTTGGTAGATTTACTATCACGAAGCGATGGCCAAGAAAAGTATGAAAATTGGTATTTGTCCATGCAAAAAATGGTGGCAAGAAGTTTTGCCAGGCGTATGGGTCTTAATGACTGGCGCGAGGTATCAATTAATAATCTACGACAACAAATAAATTTAACCTTATCTGACGAAGGTAGGCACCGATCAACGGTATTGGAAGGATTGCTACATAGTGAGCTATTGAATTGGTTGCCCGACTGCGGATTTACTATCGAAGATGATGCGATTTTATCAAGTAATCTTGATTTAGCGGGTGATTTAAGCAAGTTGCTAGTATGGGATTTTTATCCCGCTTTACTTACAGATTCTGACATTGACGCAGCTACAGCACTTGAAGCAATGGCTTATTTATTCCAAAAGCAAGAAGACAGGTGTTATTTGTTATTTAGAAGTACGATCAATAAGCTGCACCAATTTCTACTGGCCATTATTTAATGGCGGACAACGATAATGGGCTGTATCTGATCGCGTACGACATTGCCAATCCTCGGCGTTTGTCCAAGATACATAGAACATTGAAGAAACGAGGGTTGCCTATCCAGTATTCAGTATTTACGGTCGTAATAAAGCGAAAGGCCCTATTAAGATTACTTGAGCGATTGAATTCGTTAATGAAATCGACTGAGGACGATATTCGCTGTTATCGACTGCCAGTAAAAACTGAAATCGATTCATTGGGTAAGCAGTTTTTTCCCGAAGATATCATGTTATTTACGGACGGGGTTAACCGATTGTTGAGTTGAGTAAATCAATTTACACATACCGGCTACTGCCGAATCAATTTTCATAACTCTTAACCTATGAAATAAATACAAGATGAAATTCCCTTAGAATCAAGGGCTCTTGTTCAAATGCACAAAACATAATAGTCATTCTCGGCGCTTGTTGTATGTGGGCCGAAGTTTCATTACCACTGCCTGTGGTGTTTAGCCAAACAACGTGGTTAGGATTTAACACTCTCAGTGAGTCCATCCCTTTCGGAGAGATATTTACGCGACTATCGGCAGTCGCGGTGCCAACAAAAAATAGCTTCTGCCCTCTAATAAAACGAATATGTTTTTCAGATAGTTCTTTAAATTGCTGTCCCATGGCTCTCTCCGCTTGTTTATGATCCTCTGGTTTTTATCGTCAAGATCGTGATGACAAAACAGATTCTGGTTTTTCCGCATCCACTTCCAACCGCATCATCAACACCGACACGCGACCATCATGCTCTGGTGCGTTCGATTGCAGATATTGCGCAACAATGGCATCTATAAACTCTTGCCTTTGACACTCAGGTACCAGCTCGTTATAGGGAAGCCAAGTAGTCCTGATCCAACCCGCGAACGATTCCGCGTTCTGATGAATCGCGTGTGTTTTGATTAATTCCAATCGTTTGATTTCAAAGCCCACTCCCGGTAACCATGCTTGATAATCCTTTATGCTTTTGAATCCATAAGGGCAGGAAAATTCAGTGAAATAATTGCGCCACTTCGGTAAGGCAATCGTTTGTTCCAAGGCAGCCATAAACTCCGGAATGCCGTCCTGAGCGCCCATTTGCAACAATATCCTGCCGCCAGGTTTCAAGCTTTCATATATCCCGGTTATGACGGGTATATGGTCTTCAATCCAGTGTAATACAGCATTTGAAAACACCACATCAAATTGCTCTTTAAAGACTAACGTTCGAGCATCCATCTGCTCGAAGACAAGATGGGGATACTGCTGGCGTGCAAGCCTTATCATGGCATCCGAATTATCAATACCCATGACGGATCCCGTGACCAAACGCTGGGCGATGTTTGCAGTGACCTTGCCATCACCGCAGCCCAGATCCAATACCGTTTCTGAACCCTTCAACCCTAATTTTTCAATTAGCTCGTGTGCCCATTGAAATTGCGCGCTCGAGTTTTTCTGATAATCCTCGGCGTCCCAGTGATAGCGAGTCATCATGTACTCCAAAATAATGGAAGGAGCGGTATTGTTCCTGCATCCATTAACTGGTACAAGATAAGCACTTATACTGGTATAAAAACAACCATGTCCGAAACCAACCCCCGCCGAATTCTAGGCGCCTTCATCCGCGCCCACCGTGAGCAACTGCCTGCACCCGTTAAAACCCTGGGGCGTCGCCGAACGCCAGGTTGGCGGCGGGAAGAATTGGCTGATGCGGCAGGGGTGAGTATTACCTGGATAACCTGGTTAGAACAAGGGCGCGATGTCACGGCTTCGGTCACTGCGCTCACACGTCTTGCCGACGCGCTAAGTTTGACACCGGCAGAACGTGCTTCATTGTTTGATTTGGCGGGTAAACGAGATCCGTCTGGTCCTGCTGAACCGCAAACTAACCTGTTGCCGGAGCTTTTAAACTTGCCGTCGCGCTTTGTAGGGCCCGCATATTTGCTGGATCGTACCTGGACCGCCCGAGCCTGGAATGCGGAGGCAGCTGAGTTGTTCACCGGCTGGTTGGATCGAGAAGCCCAAGAGCGAAACTTGCTGCAATTCGTTTTTCTCAATCCGAACGCGCAACGACTGATTGCCGACTGGTCAGAACGCGCCCGTCGATTGGTGGCTGAGTTTCGTGCCGATTACAGTCGCCATCCTCAAGATGTCGCAATGCAATCGCTGATTGACGAGTTGTTGGCTAAGAGCCCGTTGTTTACTCAGCATTGGCGAGAACAAGCGGTATTAAACCGTGAAGGGGGTGAACGCAGATTCAATCACCCGGCTCATGGCAAGCAATGCTTTTTGCAAACCACGCTGCTAATTGCCTTGCAACCGGGCTGCAAATTGGTCTGCTTGGCAGCAGTAGATGAATGTGCAGCCAGCAAGGCATAAGCCAGATTGCCGCTGATATGGGAATATTGCTGTGTTTTCTTGAACATTCAAGTGCGATTTAAGGGGGCGAACGATATGCAGTTTTGTTATGTCTTTTTCGCCGTGCGTCAGGATGGCCCGGTAGCGCTTTTGCACGTTGGCCAGTTCGATGGTCGTCAGTTTCTTGTCGGCGTTTTTCGAGACGCGGATGCAGGTACGCTGCAATAAGCGTTTCATGTTTTTTGCCCAGCG
>JABFRC010000114.1 GCA_013141375.1 Methylococcaceae bacterium
GTTCGGGGTTACAGACGAATAACATTTTCTTATTAAAAAACCGTCCTAACACCAAATCCCCATGTTTGCGGTGGATTTCAGTCAGCGCTTGATGGGGTCGCCATAGTGACTGCAACGTTGGAAATATAATGGAATGCGGCTTAAGCTGCTGAAGATTGGTTTTTAAAACGACCATTTTATTTGTCCTAATACCGAGCGGTCATTAATTGGGACATCGCCTGGTAATAAATTGGGATTTAGACTTGGTTCTTTGGCATTAGTGTCAAAGATATTATTGACTCTCAAGGTAATTTCTAAAGGTTTGGCTATCTTGGTGGATAGCGTTAACCCGGCAATAAAATAGCCGGGTAAATCTGGCCTGGGGTCGTTGGCAGGCCTGCGTCTTTCACCGATCCAATTTAGTTGAGCGCCTATCACCCAGTCTTTTTTGAATTCCCAGTTGGTTAGTGCTTTCATCATGTGTTCTGGCAATAGTCCGGTTTGGTTGCTATTGCGTACGCCGTGATAACTGTAATTGACGGAAAAGTCTAAATTATCATTGAATGCATATCGTCCTTCGGTTTCCATGCCTATACCATTGATCGTGGCGGCATTGGTGAACGCCACCGGATTTGGAGAAACGGACAAAGACGAAGTTAAGGAAGAATCACTGATAGAGGTAATCAAGTTTTCAAGTTCGAACCAATACACATTGCCGGATGTAGTTAAGGCGGGTGACCATTTATTCTCTACTTGGAACTCTATGGTATTCATGGTTTCTGATTTAATCGGTGTCGCTTGTATGAAAGGCAGGTTTTTTTCCAAAAATGAAGGAGGTCGGAATGATCGGCTATAGAGCAGTTTGGTGGTCAGGTTATTGTTAACGTCCCATACTAGGGAAGCTCTCGGACTTAAACCGGCAGATACATCTGAGTAATAATCGTATCTCAGCCCAGTGGTCAGGTAAAAATCGGAGGCAAAATTCCACTCGTCTTGAAACAGTGCATAGAAGTTTGTCCTGTTTTTAGAGAATAATATGGGGTCTTTGCCAAAATTTGATACCTCGGTCAAGGGAATTTGCTTTATCAAAATTGGGGTAATGAGATAGTTGATTTTATTGCTTACATCGCTAACCCAGTTATAAATAGCTCCTGTTCCAAACGCTAGGTTATGCGCTTTAAAACCAGTGTAATTGATTTGTGATGCTATTCCTGCAGTGCCCTGATAAGTATTAGATAGGCTTGTTGCCCCTTGGGGAAGAAAGCCGCCTAATGTACCCGCCGGAAGCAGCTTGTAATCCCAGTTCATATCTTGTCCGAGAAAGTAGATTTTAGATTCGACGCCCAGATCGTCGGTTAGCGGATGGTTAACTGATAGGTCAAGATTATAAATGTCTTCATTCGTCGCTCCTTTGTTATCTAACGCGAGCGCTCCTCCTTCTCCTGTTTGCACATGATTGAAACGTTGGTAACCAGCCCTAAGCTTAAGCCAATTCTTATAACCCACATCTATTCGGGCATCAACATCCTCCCGCCCAAAATTGGTAAATCCGGGTGCATTTGAAACTTGGGTTCTAAATAAATTATCCAAGAATGATTGGGAATCACGCTCTATCTGTCCACGACTGCCATTCGTTGATCCTCCTTGTGCGGAAAAAGCATACTCCCAATCTTCAACTTTATGCCCATATTGCGCCCAGCCTTCATAGGTGTCTTGACTGCCAAAGAAGCCGCCGACATTGCCGCCATTTAATTCTTTACCAGTTTTCAGGACGACATTGATGACCCCAGTAGTGGCATCGCCCCCGTAGAGCATTGAACCAGGCCCCCTTATAACTTCAATGTGGCTTATGTTTTGTACCGGAATTGTCCAGGCTAGAGGTTTTCCGCCAATTGCTGTATTTCTTAGGGGAATACCGTTCACAAGTACCAGCACTTGGGAATTGGTCTCTGAATAAATGCCGCGAAAACCAATGACAGAATTTCCACTTCTTGCGGAACTCACATGAACGCCTGGTAAATATTCCAAGACATCCTGTAACCGCCTTGCACCAATTTTTTCAATATCTTTGCTTGTCATGACGGAGGTCACGCTCGGACTTAGCTTTTGAGGAATCGTGTGACCCGTGGCGATGGACAGCATATTTTCATTGTCGTAAATGTCCTCTAAGCCGTCGAATTCAGAATTCTCAGCATGGGCGACTTGAATAAGTACCAAAACGAAAGCCCGAAATCTTGGTAGATTGCACAGCTTCGGGAAGTTAGCCAATAAATCATGCCCTCCTAAGACCCCCCATGTGAAAACACACGAAGAAATGATTTACTTAGTTGTGGAAGTGCGGCTTATCTTGATTTTTTTGGGATTTCTACACTATTAAACTTAATTTAATATTAAGTAAGCGATATTTTTGCTCAAGAAATTGTTAGATTAAAAATGATTTCCCAAAAGCCAAGAAGGTAATTCTGTAAGTAATTATCGACTTTTCAAACTTTGCTGAATATGATCGTCATGTTAGATTTTAGTGGTTTATGTCGTGGTGCTCTAAGTGTTTAAAAGGAATCTAGCTTTGAAAAAAGGGTTAGTTAATTTTATAAGCGGATATAAATGTTGTCCTGCGTCGATTATCTTTTCCGGGATTCGTTTAATGGCCGACTGCCGCTAGTCGCGAAAGTCAGGCACCAAAGCAGTCTTTGGTGACCGCATCCAACCGGCCAACAGCCGACACACGATATCTTGAGAAATATGTATTTAGAGGTCAGGTAACAAGTTAAAATCAGCCATTCACAATATCCTGCTCAACCAATCATATGCAAACAGGCTGCACCGCCGAGTACCGAATTTCATAAGCTATTGAATAGCGTGAGCTACCGCTATACAGAAATAGACAATACTATTTCTTCGTGTTACGTTACTGAGTAAATTTACTCAGTAACGTAACATTATGAATTACCAAAGGCCACAAGAAGAGTTACTTAAATCGAGACTTAGCGAATCCGTTCATTTTATTAATCTGTTGGCTGGCCCTAGACAAGTTGGCAAAACCACAATCATTCGAGATCTTATCTCACAAAACCCTACGCAAGGTTACTACATCTCGGTTGATGAAGAACCAGCCAAAGCCAATGATCTTTATAATTTAGACATTATCCCTCCTACTGTTTCGCCGCCACAAAAAAAGGATGGCGCTTGGTTGCAATTTCAGTGGCAGGAAGCCAGGAATAGAACCGCCCAATGGCTAAAATCCGGGCAAAATGCCGACAAGAACGGGCAAATCCAAGCCTTCATCTTTGCTATTGACGAAGTTCAAAAAATAGAACAGTGGTCAGATATAATTAAAGGTTTATGGGATGCCGATAGGTCTAATGGCGTTCCCATGCATGTTGTGTTGCTGGGTTCCGCACCATTGCTCATGCAAAAAGGTTTGTCCGAAAGTCTGGCCGGGCGCTATGAAGTGATTGCAATCAGTCACTGGGGATTCACCGAAATGCAGCAAGCTTTTGGCTTTAGCTTGGAACAATACATCTATTTCGGTGGTTATCCCGGTAGTGCTTGGCTAATTAAAGATGAAACACGCTGGCGTCGCTATGTTAGAGAAAGCTTGATCCAGCCCAATATTGAAAAAGATATTTTGCAAATGGTACGCATCAAAAATCCGATGCTGCTGAAACAACTTTTCGAATTGGGTTGTCATTATTCAGGCCAGGAATTGTCACTGACCAAAATGATTGATGCTATCAACGAAGCAAAACATACCGAGACACTGGCAGATTATCTGCATTTATTAGCTGAAGCGAAGTTGCTGACAGGATTACATAAATATGCGGCGCAGGAAGTCCGTAAGCGCAATTCAGCCCCAAAGCTTCACGTCTTTAATACAGCTTTGATGTCGGCAATTCAGGATTACAGCTTTGCTGAAGCGCAGGCTGATAGGAGTTATTGGGGCAGATTGGTGGAAAGCTGCGTCGGCGCACATTTACTTAATACGAGCGACGAAGATACCAAACTTTATTACTGGCGTGAAGGCAATCAGGAAGTCGATTTCATATTGGCTAAAGGGAGAAAATTGGCAGCAATAGAAGTCAAAAGTGCGCCTAATCCGGTGCTGTCAAAAGGCCTGGACGTGTTCAGCCAAAAATATAGCCATGCCGGAAAGATTTTAGTGGGGAATGGCGGCGTAGCATTGGCAGAATTTTTATCTCAGCCTGCCGATTATTGGTTGGATTAAATTCATGTATCACGTTCCGCGTACCTGCACCGAAAAAAAAATTGATGAGGGAGCCGAGAGTCGTCCACGTCAAATTACCGACTTCAGAGAGCGGGCAGCCTATGTATTGCTGGGCGAGCCCGGAGCAGGAAAAACAAGCCTGTTCAAAGAAGAAGCCGATAACTCCGACAACGGCCTTTGCATTTCCGCCCGCGACTTCATTGATCTCGACCGAAACGAATGGCGAGACAAAACCTTATTTATCGATGGCTTGGATGAAGCAAGAGCGGGCAAGGACGACGCTCGCACACCGTTAGGTGCAATTCGCGGCAAACTCAGTCAATTAGACTGTAAATGTTTCCGTATTTCCTGTCGTGAAGCAGACTGGCTGGGCTCACCCGATGCCAATGATTTAGCCAAAATCAGCCCTAACCAGGCAATAACCATTCTGCATTTAAACCCACTTAGCAGTGATGATATAAACCAGATACTACACAATGACCAACGTATATCTGATGCGCAGGATTTTATTGAAAAATCTGGACAATTCGGTTTATCCGGTTTGTTGGAAAATCCGCAAACCTTGGATATGCTGATTAATGCTGTCAAAGGTGGTAATGACTGGCCAAGCAGCAAACAAGAAGTTTACGCATTAGCCTGTAAACAACTAGCATCCGAATTTAATGACGACCATGCAGTAACGCAATTAGCCACTATTCCCCAATTAATCGAAGCGGCAGGTTTTTTGTGTGCGGTACAACTTATTGCAAATATTTCCGGCTTTACTAAAGGCCAAGCCAGCGAAGGCCGGTTGAGCCTAAAGGACTTGACCATTCCGAATGACTTACCCATACACGCTGCCTTAAAAACACGGTTATTTAACAAGACCGTAAATAATGAATTCAGCTACGTGCATCGCAGTGTGGCGGAATATCTGGCCGCTAAATTTATAGCGAACAAGATCAAAGAGGGTTTGTTATTTTATCGGGTGCAGGCCCTTACCACAGGTTTTGACGGAGGTATAGTCGCTGCCTTGCGTGGTTTGATGGCTTGGCTGAGTGTGCATTCCGAGCAAGCGAGCGAGCGTTTGATTCAGATTGATCCTGTCGGTGTTGTCATCAATGGCGATGCGTTGCTGTTTCCCAGACCAGCTAAATCCCAACTATTCCACGCCCTGATTAGGGAAGCAAAATCCACAGGCTTTCCCAATCGGGATTGGCATACTAGCGCATTCTCAGCGATTACCACCAGAGACATGGCGGATGAGCTAATCGAGATACTGAACAGACCGAGTCGTAGCGATGGCGAGCAATTCTTATTGCATTGTTTACTGCGAGGTTTATCTTGCTCCGAACCAATAGCGGAAATTAAAGCATCGTTGCTAACCATTATTCGTGACAATTCCTATTGGGAGGGGACACGTAGTCATGCACTGTACGCTTTCCTTCATCAATATCCAGAAGACCTGGATAGCTTATTTTCATTGGCTGATGATATTCGACAAGGCAAAGTTGAGGACACAGAAAATAGCCTTATGGATAGTTTGCTGGATAAATTATTTCCATCAAAAATATCAGCTTCCAACATATTTCAGTATTTACTACTGCCAAAAAATAACCGCGTTATTTCTTATCATTATTTTTGGCGAGACGAGCTTCCAAAACGCTTGTCAGAAAATGATCTTGCCTTGGTTCTGGATCAGCTTTTTGAACTGGGACCCGATTTTCTGCAACTCATGCCGCACGAAGTTGTCGTTGATACTGCCGGTCAAATATTGATACGTGGCTTACAGGTTCATGGATTAAACATTGGCTCTGAACGACTCTATAGCTGGCTGTCCATCGGCATAAATCAGTATGAAAACTACATGTTTCCATTAGAACAGCGCCAGCAAATCTGTAGTTGGCTTGACTCCCATCCTGATCTTTACCAGGCAATTATCGGTGCAGGGCTAAAGCAAATAAAAAACTTCGAAAATATCAACTGGGAAATTCATAAAATATTTTTGCGACTACACGGTGCCACTCCGCCCAATAACCTTGCGCAGTGGTGGCTTAATCAAGCGCTTTCAGAAACTAACTTCAAATTGAGCTGTTGTTATTTTGAACAGGCATTAGCAACACTGTTCAACAGACAGGGCAACAGCGGACTATCGCTGGATTATTTTGACAGTTGGTTAGTAGATCATCCCGAATATCTTGAAACTTATCAGAACTTAATTTATTGCGTTATTCCAGACTGGCGATTTGAACATACTAACTCAGCAAAAGCATGGGTTAACCAGCGTGATGAGGAACAAAGCAAAAAGCTGAGCTACTTACATGAACATCAAGCGCAAATTGCCGACGGTAGCGCACCTCCGCGTATCTTTAATCAGCTAGCAATAGCGTTTAATCACCTTGTCCAAACCAACGACAAATCACGCGAAGAGCGTTTATCTGAATTTCTGAACGGCGATGTAATACTCATAGCCTCTGCAAAAACTGGTTTGCGAAAAATACTACAACGAACCGACTTGCCAACGCCTAATGAGGTATTCAAGTCGGCGGCGAAAAACGGAGAGTACCATTACATCCGCCTACCTTTTCTGGTTTGCATGGATACGCTTTATCATGAAAATCCGGCCATGCTCAAAACGCTAAGCGATGATTTGCTTAGCAAAGCCTTGGCTTTTTGTTTCACGGAAGGTGCTTCTAATGAAGCTTGGCTTAAGTCGCTTTGTCAGTCGAAGCCGGAATTGGTCTCGCGGTTATTAATCGATTACGTTAGCGTGCTATTAGCCGCTAAGAGTCAAATTATTCATGGACTGCATAATTTGGCTTATGACCAAGACTTCCAGAAAATTGCTAAGCTGACGATTATGCCCTTGCTAAATAAATATCCGGTTAGAGGCTATAAAAATCATGTTACCCATCTCCATTACCTACTTGACGCCGCTATTGCAAACATTGATAGACAGGATTTGCTAACGATGATTGAAAAAAAACTGGCATGTAAAGGTATGGACTTAGCTCAACGTATTTATTGGCTTGCTACAGGTCTGGTCATAGCCCCCTATATGTATGAGGCCAAAATCAAACAAACTGTTTTAGGAAAAAGCGAACGTATCAATCGCTTGTCCTATTTTTTGTACCCAAGTTTTGTATCATTGATTTACGACAGATACGACTTTCCTATCTCGACTAGAGGAATGTTAATTGAAGTATTGGCGCCACGCTGTAATCCGGTTTGGCCTAGAGGTGGTGGCACTGTAACGCGCGCAATGGAAGAAAGTAACTATGTTCAGTTTTTACTCAACAGCCTTGCCTACAATCCCATTGAAGATAGTGCGGCAATTCTGACCGGTTTACTGAGCCAGTCAAAATTAAATGCTTGGCATACACAAATTCAAAGCGCCCAACAAACCCAACAGCTAAGCCGCAGAGAAGCATTGTTCAAACATCCCAATGCGCCACAAGTAATCAACACTCTCAGCAATTCAAAACCGGCTAATGTTGCCGATTTAGCTGCACTTACAGTTGATTGCTTGGAACAACTTGCAAAAGAAATGCATGGCAGCAACACCGATAGCTATAAACATTTTTGGAATGTAGACAAATTCAATAAGCCTTTAACGCCCAGACCAGAGAATAGTTGCCGTAATTATTTACTCGAACGGCTAAAGGCTTTGCTTGCAAAATATGATGTGCAGGTTGATTTGGAAGCGCACCAAGCCAAAGATAAACGTGCGGATATGAAAATGTCCTTTACTAGCGGAGGCAAAACTTTCCACCTTCCCGTCGAAATCAAACGCGATTATCACAAGGACTTGTGGAATGCTATCCACAAACAACTCATCCCACTATATACAACCGCACCGGAAACCGAAGGCAGAGGCCTGTTTTTGGTCATTTGGTTTAATCATGAGAAATTGCCTACCCATCCCCAAGGATTGCCGCAGCCAAAATCTGCAGAACAGTTAGCATCGATGCTTAAAGATACAATGACCCCACAGGAACAAAAACTGATTGATATTTTTGTGCTTGATGTTTCAAAAAAATAGTAAATCGTTTTTTCAGTCATGTATCCAAAGCATGAAAATACAAGGATATCGATGAGCATCAGCCAAATTCGACAAACTGAAAGCAGTTTGTGATTTACCTACGAAGGTCTGCTAAGACTTGCATCACGTTCACCGAGGTTAATTAAACGTTAGTGGCAGCAAAGGGTCGGTTGAACTCAGTGATGAGTGGCTGCTTTCAGGAGTCGGAATTTGATTGACTGCTTTCCGGCGATGAATCTGAAGAGAAGACGGTCGACAGGCGACCCCTTGCAGTCATTGGTCATCTGCATTCGTGAATGTCGGCTCGCAGTTCATTTTGCTGACAGTCAAATTTTGCTAGGTACACCTCAACAGCTATTATTTCCTTGCGTTTAAAGCAAAGGCGACCACCCGAAAGTGGTCGCTCAATTGAAGACAAAGGCTGGGTTAAACTTCGGTTTGTTCCGAGATTTCTAGTGCGTCATCGACTTCAATGCCAAGATACCTGACTGTACTTTCCAGCTTGGAATGCCCGAGTAGCAACTGGACTGCTCGCAAGTTTTTCGTCCTGCGATAAATCAGCGTGGCTTTAGTCCGACGCATGGTATGGGTTCCGTAGGCTGCCGGGTCAAGTCCAATCGATTTGACCCAGTTCTCAACAATACGTGCATATTGCCTTGTCGATATATGGGGAGAATCATGAATCCGACTCGGAAACAGAAACTGATCTGAGCGGAGATGGGCTAGGCTAATCCACGCCGTCAACGATTCACGGGTTTGCTCGGTGATTTCGAACTGCACTGGTCTATGAGTTTTCTGCTGCATGACCATAGTCCTCGATGACACTTTGTTGCCTTGTGCCACATCGCAGACGCGTAGTTGCACCAAATCGCATCCGCGTAACTTACTATCAATGGCCAGATTGAACATCGCCAGCTCGCGCGTTTGCTTAGCCAATTGCAAGCGTATACGGATGGCCCAGATTTCCTTGAGTTTGAGTGGGGATTTCTGACCAATTAGCTTACCCTTATTCCAAGGGATGCGATGTTCATTATTTTGGGTGCTAACGTTATTCATGACAAACTCCTTCGCTTGATGAGTGGAGTCTTATTGTCCTTGGATTGCTTCTTCAATGGGCTCGCATGGTGTGCGTGACAGCCAACAGCGTCACACCGCACTGTTGGCGCTTTTATTTGATATAACGCCACATAAGCGATATCTCCCATCTACGTTAATTAGTGTACTGTAGTTCAGTTGGGCTACAATATGCACTTAACCATTAAGGAGCCAAGACTATGGCCGCCACCGCCTATGTACGCGCAAGAATTGATGAAAAACTAAAAGAAGAAGCCACTGCTGTGCTGGCAGATATGGGACTTACCGTATCCGATGTGGTGCGAATTGTGTTGACTAAGGTAGCCAAGGAAAAAGCGTTACCTTTCGAGATGCGCGTACCCAATAAACTAACTGCTGAAACGCTCGTTAAGAGCGAACGCGGTGAAGATATTCACCACGCTAAAGATGCTAATGACCTTTTTGAACAGCTTGGCATTTGATGCGTCAGCCTGATTACTCCGGCCAGTTCAAACGTGATGTGAAGCAGTCTCAAAAGCGCGGTAAAGACATGAGTAAGCTCAAGACATTATTGGGTTTGCTCATAGAAGGTGAGCCGCTGCCAGCAAGCTATCTTGACCATCCGTTGAAAGGTGGTTGGAAAGGATTTAGAGACGCACACATTGAGCCAGATTGGTTGCTGATCTATAAAATCAAGGGCGATGTTGTGCGCTTTGAACGCACGGGCAGGCATGTGGATTTGTTCGAAGAATCTTAAGAGTCCCCCAACTCAGTAATTAATTAGTCAGGACATTCATGCCCCGTCGATTCGCAAAAAAGCACTCCCCTTTCATGTCACTGCCGCGGCACAAACGTAGCGATGAAGTCATCCACCTCAAAGGTCAGATTAAACGCAACGCTGACGAATATGGCGGGCTGTTCACCAGTCACTTGGTTCTTGATGAACCGGGTCGGCCGGACTTGTACAATCAGTGGTTTGATTTCTATTTCCCAGGCCTAGATCGGTTCACGATCTGGAATGCAACAATAGTTAGTGCACGGAAGGCTTTTTGGGATGCCGCTCATGAACTTGCCTACCAGCGCACGGCAGCAATGTTGACGCAAGCAGAGTATGCGGCTGAGTCCATTATGGAATTCGAACCTGCAGAAGTTTCAAATACCGGCAAAATTTTGAGTTACCGACTGATTGAGCGAAAGGAACTTCAATACGAGCAATTTGACGGCCTGACTTTCGCCGAACAATGGACAAAACTGGAATCCGAAATCGTTCGCGAAGCTCCGCCGACTATCCATGAGAGCTTCCGGCTTGATCGAAGCTATGCTTATGGTATTGGATTGCACGTCATTCTCGATGTCGACGTTATCGACCGGATAGCGATTGAGCAAGCCATCACCCAATTTCGCGAAATAGGTGAAACTGATTGGCAAGCTGCCAATCCAGTAGCGCGGGAACGACTGCCCGTTGTGAGCGAAAAAGAAGACTTGGAGTCAATTAATATTTGAGCCGGCCGGCATCTGACAACCGACGGTCGTAAAGTTGTGAAGGCTTTAGCATGTTCGGATGTTAGATTTTGCAACAAATTCAGACAAGAAACGGTGGGGGTCGCTCCCCGCCTTTCCCTTCCAAAAGGCTTAATTACGTAAATTGCATTTTTGGAGTTCCAATTACCTAGCGTCATAAAGTGCACTTCATAGCTGAAGGCTAATCTTACTTCACCATAAAACTTGGTTATTTAACCTAAGAAGCATATTTAATGCGTTAAATAACACAGTTTTTTTATTGATAGCTATTTGTTTACAACAATGTTCAAACTTATCGTTTATTTGAAGCCCCACATCACGATACGTAACTTATTGATTTAATAGCCCTATGTGAGCTGATCAATTTAATTATCTGATAGCTACTTCTCTTGGTTAGATCCTGGCGCGTTTTATGCGTAAAAGCGTATGAGATTAAAAAATCTTACAAGGCTCTTATTTCAAATTAAATTACTAAGGAAGCTCTATGAAGAAAACCCTGATTGCCGCCAGCTTAGGGCTGGCTCTTTTCCTGCCGCAAGCCGAAGCGTCCCTGTACAACTTTTCCTATACCTTCAGCGGGAACACCGTCGCAGGCATAATGAACGGCACCTTGGCAGCGGATAACAACACCGTGGCCGTCACTTCGGTGCAAGACGTTACCTTCAATGGTGTGGCAGCGACGCCAACTCCTTTAGTCTACAATGCCGATAATGCTTACAGCGTGGCGTACCCTGGCCCCACCGGCCACCCCGCCTTCCCTATTCAACCAGGCTTTCCCGATTCGACGACACCTCTGGTGACCCTCGACGGCAGTTACATGAATTTCGCGGCCAGCGTCCTCCCTGATCTTGCAGATGGTTTCGTATTTCTTAACGGCGACAGTTTGGCGCAGGTCTTAGGTGGTTCGTATTATATGGCCGGTTCTTCCTATGGCTACACCATGCTCCCTTATGCTCAAGCCGACTGGCACATCAGCGCTGTACCACTGCCTGCAACGCTGCCGCTGTTTGCCACCGGCATTGCGGCCATGGCGTGGCGCCGGCGAAAGGCGGCTTAGCGGTTGTAAGCTGGAATCCCAGAAATTCGGTCACTTCTATGCCAATCCCGTTACGATAGCATCCAGGTCGATCAGTTGTCCGTCACCGCGGAAGGTGTAGTGCCCGTTCAGATGGACGTGGCGCCACGCCGCTGGCGACATTTTCCATAATCGACTTTTCGGCACTCTTGAACACAGATTGCTCTCCCGCAATTTTCTTGAATTGCGGCCAACATGAACTTCGTTTTGTGGTTTGGAGTAATTGGCCGTTTAGGCCGGTTACGCGGCTGAGGTGGCGGTTGGTGAACGACAGCCATTGTGTTTATAACCGTGTTCACAGTCAGATGGCAATGGGGCTTTTGAAAACTCAGACTAAAGTGTTGTGATGTTTGTTTAGCCTAAAACGTTCGATGATCTGCTTCCCAATTGTAAAGTGTTAATCCGCAAATAAAGCATGATTAACCGATTAGTAAAACTCAATTCCAGCGCTGACCATTAGTGGATTCTTCATTGATACTTTTATCCAGCACTGCAATGGCCTCTTCACAGCTTATGGTGGTTTCCCTGTGGTTATAAATATAGTCAGCCAAACGTTCTATGGCTTTCCAATACACTGGTGAACTTATAAAGTTGAACGCTATGTCAAAGAGTTCGGCTAGCTTTTTCTCATACTGACTTTTCAAGCCAATGAAAGCATCCAGGTAGTCATCGATTTTTGCCAGATCGGAGCTGCCACCATAATTATGCAGCGCATGGATGTTAACCAACTGCGCGTTGAAATGCTCATTATCACGCATGGCCACATGCTTTGCTTCAGCCAAAGGTCCGACCATTAAATTGATCATATCTGCTTCAAATGCAGTCCGATGTGCAGCTTGTTCGGAGACTGAAAAATAATCCGCATTGTTAATAAATGTTACGGGTAAACTCTGAATTAAATGTCCACCCTCAATAGCACCACTGACGTGCTGATGATGCTGCTGACTTGTGTTCAATACACTGTCGATGAGCCGATCCACCGCTTTAATTGTGATTTGAAAAAATACCGGGGGGAGTTGTTTTTGTTTATTGTAAAGATAAATGGCGGTGGCATGTCCAGCCTCATGAAATGCGATTTGTTTGATCAAGTCCTGATCAACGAGGCAGGTTGCTTCTAACTGACAATTCCGTTTCATGTTTCCTGTCGTTTGAAAAAAATGCGACTAGGGCTGCTAGTCGCATTGAGAGGGAAGGATATTAAGCTCTCAACCCTGATGGAAAGGGCTAACGCAACTTTGAGCTCGACATATTGTAGTTACACGATAACGTATTGAGTATGTGGCATATTGTCGCGCTCAATCATTTGTCAAATTTTTCCGGGCAGATTACGATTTATTATCTTTTTTGGGCTCTAGCGGCATTAAATCATCATGCAACATTTTATAAATGCCTTTACAACCCTCACAACAAAACGATTTTTGACCTTCGTTTGTTAACAAGGTAATGCCTAGAATTTCTACGGGCAATCCACAAAGGTCGCAATTTCTTTTGTTTTTATTCATCACTATTTATAGCTGCTCTGTGCCAAAGCCAAAGGCCATGCTAACAGCAACTTATCCTTATCGATCTAAATCCCAGAGAAAAAAGACTTTGCGCGTTGCCATTGGTCGTTCAATTCATGCAACAAATGCTGCTGATAATTTTCTTCAGTGGCTTTATTGGAATCTACTGCCGGTGCAGCACTTGTCTGATTTATCGATTGGGTCGGTGGATTTTTGGGAATAATAAAGGTGCCGTGGATCATGCCCATCCAGCAACTCCAGGGCACTACGACCTCGCCGGACTCGGCGGGGGTAAATTCAATGACCTGCACACCCGGTTGTAATTTGATTTCAAGCCCATACTGCGGCACAACAATCACCTTGTTACAGTCGGTTAATTCCTTGGCATTAATGATCCATTTAACCGGCACTCCTTTGTGTAAAGTGAATTGATTGGGGGAATAGCCAGTCTTCGTGACGTCCATGGTGATGGTTTGTTCCTTACCAATAGAAAAGGGTTGCTCAACCAATGGAAACAATTGCTGGGAAACGCGCACCACCAGTGTATGAAAATCAACACCGATGCCAGTGAGCGCCACGCCCCGATTTATCATGAGGACGCCCAGTATGATAATGAAAGCGCCGGAGACTTTTAGTAGTTTTGGCGTTAAATTATTGGACAGCAGACTGGTCAGAAAGCCAAAACCCAATAAGAGCGGCAGCGTGCCGATGCCGAAAAAAAACAGAATCTTCGCACCTTCCAACCAGCTGCCGGTGCCTGCCGCCATCACATACATAGCTTGCAGCGGCCCGCAAATAATCATCAAGCCATTGAGCAGCCCGATCACAAAGGGGTTTGAATGCTTGCGGTACTCCTTGCCAATAAAGCGCATCACAAAACCCGGCGTCCTGAACTGAAAATGGCTTAAGGCGGGAAATACTTGCAGCATATGTAAGCCAAACAAGATCAGAAATATGCCGGCTGCCACGCCCACGGCGCCTCTTGTGAAAGGCGTAAATGCCACGATGGCGCCAAAGGCACCCAGCAATCCGCCGATAGTGGTGTAAGAAACGGTTTTGCCGACACCATAAAGCAAGTGGGCAAAGTGGGATTGATAACCTGCCCGGGCGTTTTTAGTGGCATAACTTAAAATCAACGGCCCGCACATGCCGACACAATGAAAACCGGTTAAGAAACCGATCAGCACCAACAAGCCGACACTCAAGTGTTCGTTGAATTTTGTTAAATCGACATACGCCGTGAACCAGCGGTCCAGCCAGAGAATAAAGGCAATGCCCAATATTGCCAGGGTGATGGTGAGAATTTTTCTGAGGATGCGATGAGAGCCTGGTGGTACAGTGGGCACATTCATGATCGTTCCGATCCAGGTTAAAAACGTCGTCAGCAATCCAGCGCAAATCAAACTGAAATGAATTGACCAGCTGGAGAAAGTTCTTGAAGATTATTGAATACGCCTATGCTGGTCAAGCCGCTAATGTGTTAACTTCCTGATTAGGAAATTGAGCATCACCTTTGCCAACATTATCAACACATCCACTGTCACCTTGGAGTATTTTATGACCCATACAGTAACAAAAAAGGCTTCAAGTGTCGGAAATTCAAAAAAATCAGCCACCGCTAAAAGCAAACCTGCCAGAATGGCACCGGCCACGCCGGGCGAAGTCCTTGTAAAAGGCGTGGTGATGGGGTTTATCATTTCCGGCCTCACCCGTGCCAGTAAAAGCATTACTCGCACGTTAGTGAACAATCCGTTGGCCGTTGTTTCCACCGGCCTGCTTACCGGCTATTTGACCTACAAATACCGTAAAGAAATCATTGTACTGGGTAGCCGAACCGCAGTGGAGAGTAAAAACTTTTTGCTTAGGCAAAAACAGCATTTGGGCGATTTACTGTCGCCGGTGGAAGAAAACAACAACAATGATCCTACATGAACAGCCCATAGCTTTGCAGTAAACCAGACAAGCACGCCGATGCGACGCTTATATTTTTACAATAACCGCTTGGATGGCGCAGCTAGCGCCTGATTCAGCGACTGTGTTGGCAGGACTAAGGTAAGCAATATTGGCAAGTGTTGATTGACTGGCTAACTAACAGGCATGACAGCAAGTCCTTTCGGAGTATTTCTTTTGACAACGTTTATCACACCCCTATCGCTCAAATGGCTGAGCTATTTTACTTTCTGGATCGCCACGCAGGCTTTTGCCATCACCCCCGAGGAACTATTGCCTGCTGAGCAAGCGTTTCAATTTAACGCCAAGGTCATTCAGCAGGATAATGTCGACCGGCTGGAGCTCACCTGGGATATCGCCGATGGTTATTACCTCTATAGACACAAATTCAAATTTCACTCACTGACGCCAGGCATTCTTCTGGAAGAAGTGTCCTTTCCCGCCAGCCAATCCAAACTGGATGTTAATTTCGGCAAGGTTGAAATTTACCACGGTCATTTAGAGCTCCTGGTCAACCTTCGGCGCGAGGATCTATCGGCCAAGCTGCTGACAGTAGATGTCAGTTTTCAAGGCTGTGCCGAGATCGGTGTTTGTTATATGCCTGTCAAGCAAACGCTCACCTTCAACCTTCCCAATCAACTTACAACGCCACAAGCAAGCCCTGGGACAACACCCACCAGGGCAAACGATAGCAAGCCTCTTATTTCAGAACAGGAGGGTATTGCCGCTTCACTCAGGGGCAGGTCCTTGTCACTCATTATCTTTAGTTTTTTGGGGTTTGGGATCTTATTGGCATTTACGCCGTGTGTGTTTCCCATGATTCCCATCCTTTCCGGCATTATCGCGGGACAAGGGGGGCGCTTGACCACACGTCGATCTTTTATGCTGTCCTTAAGTTATGTTTTTGCATCGGCAGTGACCTATACGATTTTCGGCGTGTTGGCGGGGCTTTTCGGCAACAATCTACAAGCTGTTTTCCAGGAGCCGTGGGTGATTATGGTATTTAGCGGTCTCTTTGTGGTGTTAGCGTGCTCAATGTTAGGGGCTTTTACTATTCAGATACCAACCGCAATACAAACCAAACTGGTCATGATCAGTGCCAAGCAACAAGGTGGCCAGTTATGGGGCGCAGCATTGATGGGCATGCTATCCACATTGGCGATAGGACCTTGTGTGACTGCGCCCTTAGCCGGTGCTTTGATCTACATTGGACAAACCGGTGATGCCCTATTGGGTGGTGTGGCACTGTTTTCCTTAGGCATTGGCATGGGATTACCTCTGCTGGTGATTGGCACATCCGCAGGCAAACTGCTTCCTAAAGCCGGTGTCTGGATGCATGTCACCAAGGGGGTATTTGGCATTGGCCTCTTGGCGGTGGCGGTATGGCTCTTAAGTCGCATTCTGCCGTCAGAAATCACGCTGTTACTATGGGGAGCACTGCTGATTATTCCTTTGTTGTATCTGGGCTGGAAAAAACTCTGGAAAGGAGCCGCGTTGGTAGCCTTGACTTACGGTATTTTGTTGTTGATCGGCGTCGCTACCCATCCACAACGCGATGCGATGCAGCTGTTATGTGTTGCGGCGATTACCTGTGAAGAACACGCTTCGCTGCCGTTTCAAAAAGTTAGTTCAGCTGAACAATTACAACAAATTCTCTCCCAAGCCCACGCGCAAGGACGAACGGTCATGCTGGATTTTTATGCGGACTGGTGTACCTCATGCAAGGAAATGGCCGTCTTTACCTTTTCCGATCCCAAGGTCAGAGAGGCACTAGCTCCTATGCTATTAGTGCAAGCAGATGTGACTGCCAATTTATTGGAGGACCAGAGATTACTTAAAAAGTTTAAACTTATCGGCCCACCTGCCATTCTTTTCTTTGGACCTGATCAGCAAGAGCGTATGACTGCTCGGGTCATTGGCTATATGAAAGCTGACCAATTTGCTTCAAATTAGGGCAGCTCAATAATTCACTAACCAAACAACTGAAGAT
>JABFRC010000209.1 GCA_013141375.1 Methylococcaceae bacterium
CTGAAAGTCTGGGCAATGAAACCACCAATTCGGTAGTCGCAGCAATTACCGTGGTGATCATGATTGATGCGATATTCGCTATATTGTTTATGGGCGTGGGTATGCCATGAGTGAAAATCTCGCCATCAAAATGGAACACATCTGGACTCGCTTCGGCGATAAGGTGATTCATAAGGACATTAATCTCAGTTTGCAATGCGGTGAGATTTTGGGATTGGTTGGCGCTTCCGGTTGTGGCAAGACGACATTGTTGCGCGAAATCATTGGCTTGCAATTGCCAAGTGAAGGGGAAGTGTTCGTGATGGGACGGTCGCTAAAAAATGTAGCTGACAGTCATGGGCAGTTATTGCGCAATGATTGTGGAGTGCTGTTCCAAAAAGGCGCATTGTTTAGTGTGCTGAATGTATTTGATAACATTGCCTTTCCATTGCGGGAAGTAGGCGTTAGGGATGAGGAATTGATTCGTCGTCTTGTGTTTATGAAATTAGAAATGGTTGGCCTGTCTGCCGGCGATGCCTGGTTGAAGCCGGCGGATTTGTCCGGTGGCATGATTAAACGGGTTGCCTTGGCCAGAACGATGATTCTGGAACCTGGGTTATTATTGCTGGATGAACCGACCTCCGGTTTGGATCCGATTTCCAGTGAAGACTTTGTCACATTGTTATCAGAGCTGCATCGTGATCTGAAGTTTACCGTGGTGATGGTGACGCATGATCTGGATATACTCCGGGACTTATGTACACAAGTCGCGGTGCTTGCGGATAATCAATTGGTTGCTTTTGGACCGCTGGCAGCCGTTATAAATTGCCCGCATCCGTTCGTAAAAAGTTTTTTTCATAATCGACGCGCACGCCGTGTATTTAACTATCAAGAGGAAAGTCATGGGTAGAAATACGCACGCAGTCACAACGGGGCTCTTTCTAATAGCATTGGTGACAGTCTCTGTGGCCGTTATTTATTGGTTGGGGCATTTTGATCGTGAGCGAAATCATTATGTGATATATACCCGTGAATCGGTATCCGGCCTCAATCCGGAATCGACGGTGTTTTTTCGTGGCATCGCTGTCGGTAAGGTGCTGAAAGTCGAGTTTGATCCCAATGATTCCGGCACTATTCTGGTGCCGATTGAAGTCGATAAAAATATCATTTTAAGCCGAAGTGTTTATGCGACTTTGCGATTGAAAGGCGTGACCGGCTTGACCCAGATACAACTTGAAGATAACGATAAAGTACGAGAGCCCATTCATCCCGGCGACATTCCTGATCAGCGTATTCCGTTGCTGCCCTCATTAACAGACCGCTTGATGAATTCAGGTGAGGAGATTCTTCATAAAGCCGATCGTCTGATGATTGCATTGGGGTCGGTATTAAGTGACAACAACATCAATAATATCGGCGGCATTTTGGACAATATAAAGGGTCTGACCGACAAACTGGCCGAGTTGCAAAAGAGTGTTGATGCTGCGATGGTCGGCATTCCGTCACTGACTCAGGATGCCCGCGGCACCTTAAAAAACATCAATAAGTTAACGGCTGATTTGCAGACTTTGACGCATGAAGTAAAAACACTCAGCAGTAAAACCAGTCAGCTAGCCGATACCGGTCAGGCAGCGGGTAATTACGCGCTGCAAACGACGCTTCCCAAGATCAATGATTTGCTGATTGAGCTTAATGCTACCAGCCAGCAGGTCAAACGAGTGGCAGCCTCATTGGAAAATAATCCACAAGGCTTATTATTGGGCCCCGCCAAATATGATGCTGGGCCGGGTGAGCCGGGATACGAGGAGTCACGATGAAAATCTATTGGAACGCAATATTACTGGCATTATCCCTGATTGGTTGTACATCCAATGCCAGGCAGCCGGCTTTACATGATTTTGGTTGGACTGATATTAATGTGGCAGTTGGCCCAGATAAGCAAAAAGAGGCAGTGACTGTTGATGCTCCCTCATGGCTTTGGGAAAGCCGGATTCGCTATCGCTTGCTTTATTCTGCACCGACTGAAGTCAGATTTTATGGGCAGGATATGTGGATTGCCTCACCACCGGAATTATTTCAACAGCAACTTAGGGCTAGCGACAAAATTCAAAGCCATCGCTTGCTGGTAAAATTGCAAACCTTTGAACAACAATTTGACACCTCTGATAAAGCGCGCGTCTTGCTGCATTTTTCTGCTGAGGTCTATTCTGCGGACAATCTAAATAAGAAAGCCAGGCATGAGTTTAAATTGGAACAAATAACCAATACGCCGGATGCCAAAGGAGCGATCAGCGGCTTTGCGAACCTGAGCAAACAAGCCGTGAGCCAGCTTGAAGGTTGGTTGTCGAGTTTGCCTGACAGCCACTAATCTCAAAAAAATGGCAAAAAAAACCTCCCGATGCCAGAAGCAGAGGGAGGTTAAAAGTACAGATTCCAGAGGGATCTGAATTTCACACTACGAGGAGGTACATGAAACTGATGAAAGCGCCATTAATCTGTTTAATGGAAAATGCTTAACTTGGTGTCTACTATAGTCATGTATTTATTTGTTTACAATACAGCTAATAATTAACAAAATGTTTCGTATTTATTGATAATTGTTAAGCCTATATTTAAGTTGCTTCAAAATGTATACGTTAAATGTCCTTTTCACTCTTAGTCTGTCTTTTTACTTCAATTGATAAATGAACGATTCAATACTTTATGCACTGGATTTTGATGGTGTGATTTGCGACAGTGCTGTCGAAACTGCAATCACCGGCTGGAAGGCTGCCCGACTAATTTGGCCGGATATGCTTAATGAAGTGCCGCAAGATAAGATCGATCAATTTCGTTTGCTGCGACCATTAATCGAAACCGGCTATGAAGCAATTTTGGCGATGCGGCTATTGCAGCAGGGTGAAAGCTCCGAAGCGATAGCCAATAGCTATAGCGATAAAGTTCAAGATTTATTGCAACAAGCTCAATTATCGATTGCCGACTTAAAAAAACTGTTTGGCGAAACCCGTGATGCCTGGATTGAACAAGACTTGGTCGATTGGGTCAACATGAATCCCTTGTTTCCAGGCGTTGCCGACAAACTCAGGCAACTTGGTTTAACAAGGCCCTGGCTTATCATCACCACCAAACAAGAGCGGTTCGTTAAACAAATACTCAAAGCCAATGATATTGAACTGGCGGATGAATCTATTTTTGGGCTGGATAGAAATCTGAGCAAGCAGGAGTTATTGAGCGGCTTGTTACAGACGAATCCGGCCCAGACGATTGTTTTTGTCGAAGATCGTTTGCCTACATTATTGAATGTGTTAAACAACGAACAACTGCAAAGCGTTAAACTGATTTTTGCGTTGTGGGGATATAACACTGCCGAAGATAAAGTCATTGCGGCACAACAAGGCATACTCGGGCAGGAACTTGAAGATTTTTTAAGTTGATAAGCTTGAAGCTAAAACGGTATCTTGGAGATACCGTTTTAGCTTGGCTGATTTAGAGATTTTTGATCGCCTTAAAGCCAATATCAGTCCGGTAATAAATGCCATCCCACTGTATTTGCTCGACTAATTCGTAGGCATTGGTTTGAGCTTGTTGAATATCATCACCTAGCGCACAAGCGCATAACACACGGCCTCCGGCGGTCACAATGTCATTACCTTGCTGCTGAGTTCCGGCATGAAAGACTTTGCTATCGTTGCTTTCGGTGTTTGGTAAACCAGAGATAACCGCGCCTTTTTGATAGCTATCCGGATAACCGCCAGCCGCCAGCACTACGCCTAATGCGGCGCGTTCATCCCAGTCGCTGTCGGTTATATCCAGATTGCCGGCTAAAGCCGCTTCGCACAATTCAACTAAATCACTTTTTAAACGCATCATGATCGGCTGTGTTTCTGGGTCACCAAAGCGGCAGTTATATTCCAGGACTTTTATGGAGCCATTTGGGCTAATCATCAACCCTGCATACAAAAAGCCGGTGTAGGGCAGGCCATCTGCCGCCATGCCTTTGAGTGTAGGCTCTATGACTTGGCGCATCACTTGTCGGTGAATTTCAGGCGTTACGACAGGCGCTGGTGAATAGGCACCCATGCCTCCGGTGTTGGGGCCCAAGTCGCCATTGTCGCGCGCTTTGTGATCTTGTGAGGTGGCCATCGGTAACGCGTGTTTACCGTCGGCAATGACGATAAAGCTGGCTTCTTCACCGGTTAAAAATTCTTCGATAACGACGCGGTGACCCGCTTCGCCGAACACATTGCCCGATAACATGTCTTCAACTGCTGCAATCGCCTCAGCGTCAGTTTGCGCGACGATAACGCCTTTGCCAGCGGCCAGACCATCAGCCTTGACCACAATAGGTGCACCTTGTTGTTTGATGTAGGCGATGGCCAGCTCTTTGTCAGTGAACGATTCATACGCGGCGGTAGGAATGCGGTGACGGATCATGAAGTCTTTGCAAAACGACTTGGAGCCCTCCAGTTGCGCGGCTTTGGCGCTGGGACCAAAGCATTTCAAGCCTGCTTCCTGAAAACGATCAACCACACCTAGCACCAAGGGAATTTCCGGGCCGATGATGGTCAGGTCGATAGCTTCTTTCTGTGCAAAAGCCAGTAATCCGGCTATGTCGTCAACGGCAATGGCAACGTTTTCAACACCCGGTTCAAGCGCGGTGCCTGCATTGCCAGGTGCGACAAATACGTTTTCAACTTTGGCGGATTGCTTGGCTTTCCAGGCAAGTGCGTGTTCACGACCACCACTGCCAACAATTAGGATTTTCATAGTGTTCTCGTTTTACTGTAAACAGGTTGATTAACCACGAAGGACACGAAGTTCACGAAGAAAAGTTAAAGAAAAAACTTCGCGTTCTTAGAGTGCTTTTGGGTTTTGCGCCTTGTTAATTAATGACGGAAATGGCGCATGCCGGTAAAAACCATGGCGATATTGTTTTCATCTGCAGCAGCGATGACTTCGGCATCGCGCATCGAACCGCCTGGATGGATAATAGCGGTGATACCGGCTTCCGCTGCCGCATCAATGCCATCCCGGAATGGGAAGAAGGCATCAGATGCCATCACCGAACCGGGAACTTCCAGGCCAGCATCAACCGCTTTAATACCGGCAATTTTCGCGGAGTACACACGGCTCATTTGTCCGGCGCCGACACCAATGGTTTGCGCCAGTTTGCTATAAACGATGGCATTGGATTTTACAAATTTGGCAACCTTCCAGGCGAATAACAAATCGGCCAATTCTTGTTCGGTGGGTGCGCGTTTGCTGACGACTTTTAAATCAGCGGCAGTGATTTTGCCCAAGTCTTTATCCTGGACCAATAAGCCGCCATTAACGCGTTTGTAGTCAAAGCTTTTATCTTCAGCGTTCCAGATGCCGGATTCCAGTACGCGGACATTGGCTTTGTCGGCCAACACGGTTTGCGCCGCCGCACTCACGCTAGGGGCAATGATGACTTCAACGAATTGCCTGCTGACGATTGCCGCTGCCGTTTGTTCATCCAATTCCCGGTTGAAGGCAATAATGCCGCCAAAGGCCGACGTGGGGTCGGTTGCATAGGCTTTGTCATAAGCTTCGCTAATATTGTCTGCTTCCGCGACACCGCAAGGGTTGGCGTGTTTAACGATAACGCAGGTGGGCTTTTCAAACGATTTAACGCATTCCAATGCAGCATCGGCATCGGCGATGTTGTTGTATGACAGCTCTTTACCTTGCAACTGTTTGGCTGCGGCGATAGTGCCGGACGCCGGATTTTTTTCTTGATAGAAAGCGGCCTGTTGATGCGGGTTTTCGCCGTAACGCATGGTTTGTTTACGGTAAAACTGTAAATTGAGCGTTTCCTGAAATGCTTCACCGCTAAGATTGCTCAAATAAGTAGCAATTGCTGTATCGTAACGCGCGGTATGTTCAAAACTGGTTAGGGCCAGATTAAAACGAGTGCTTGCAGAAAGCTGATTGGCGTTACCTTTCAACTCATCAATAATCGACGCATAAGTACTGGGGCTGACAATCACCGCTACATCGGCATGATTTTTAGCGGCTGCGCGAATCATCGTAGGGCCGCCGATGTCGATGTTTTCTATTGCAGTTTCGAAATCGCAATCAGGCTTGGCAATCGTTTGCTCAAACGGATACAAATTGACCACGACCATGTCGATAGGCTGAATGCCGTTGGCGCTCATTACCGCATCATCGATGCCGCGACGGCCAAGAATGCCGCCATGTACTTTAGGATGCAGGGTTTTCACCCGGCCATCCATCATTTCCGGGAAACCGGTGTAATCGGAGACTTCTGTGGCCGGGACATTGTGTTCGGAGAGTGTTTTATAGGTACCGCCAGTCGACAGAATTTCTATGCCCAGCTGGGACAATTCCTGACAGAAATCGACGATACCGGTTTTATCGGAAACACTGACCAGAGCCCGAGTCACTTTTTTGTTCATGCATACCTCGTGGGGAAACAACGAAAGAGGGGCCCGTGTTGAAAAATGGCCCGGTAATATCAAGATAAGCCGTATTGATCCAGCTTTTTGCGTAAGGTACTGCGGCTCAAACCCAAAGCTTTGGCGGCTTTGGTTTGATTATGGCCTGAATGCGCCAATGCGGCTTCAAGTAAGGGTTTTTCAACTTCGCTAATAACCAGTGCGTGGAGGCCGACGGCATCGTGACCGCTTAATTGCGAAAGATACTGGTCTACCGTATGTCTGACATACACTGAAAGAGGCACAGGAACATTTTTTTTACTGTCTATCGAAATAATTTCAGCACTTTTTTGCGATGCATTCATGTTAAGCAGCACTGTCGTTAGTTAAGAGATTAAAGGCCGAATGTATCAACTCGGTTTGTTGCGAAGGCGTTTTCGCCAGGTTGATGTTGCTTTTCAAATCATGCGGGATGGATTGAAGTTGCATTAAGTACCAACCGATATGTTTGCGGGCCATTCTAACACCGCTGACACAGCCATAGAAGTCATGTATTGCATCCAAATGTGCCAGCAGAGTCTGTTTTATCTCTAAAACTGTTGGTTTTTCAATTACTTTTCCATGCTTGATAAAGTTATTTATTTGTGAAAAAAGCCATGGATTTCCCTGGGCTGCCCGGCCAATCATGATCGCATCGGCACCTGTCAGATCAAGTACGGATTGAGCTTTAGCGGGAGTATCAATGTCACCATTTGCTATCACCGGAATTCTAACGGTTTGTTTTACTTGCCGAATGGTTTGATACTCTGCAGTTCCTTCAAATTTACAGGCGCGGGTTCTGCCGTGTACCGTTAAAGCGGCGATCCCGGCATCTTCAGCAATTTTCGCAATCGTCACTGCGTTACGTTGATTTAGATCCCATCCGGTACGAATCTTTAGGGTGACTGGAATATCGACGGCGTTGACAACAGCATCCAGAATTCTTCTGACCAGGGCTTCATCTCGCAGTAATGCAGACCCCGCTGCCACCGAACAGACTTTTTTGGCCGGACAGCCCATATTAATGTCGATGATTTGAGCTCCGCGATCAGCGTTGAGCCTGGCTGCCTCAGCCATTTGTTCCGGGTCTGTGCCGAGAATTTGAACGGAGCGAATGCCGCTTTCCCCACTCTGGTCAGCTTTTAGCAGAGTTCTTTTATGATTTCGCAAGGCGGGATTGGAGGCCACCATTTCCGAAACGGCAAGTCCGGCGCCAAATTGCTTGCATAACTCCCGAAAAGGTCGGTCGGTGATGCCGGCCATGGGGGCCAAAATGACATTATTGGAAAGTTCGTGAGGGCCTATGCGCATGCATGTATCGGAAGTGGAAAAACGGGGGCCTATCGTAAACTAAAATTCAGTCTTCGAAATATTTTTATATCGTAACGACCCTGGCGTCTAATATTTTGCAACAGTCTGTGATTTAGCAAAGAGCCGGTATGACTTCACTAACACTAATGTTAGTTTTCTTCATCAATTAACCGATAGCCGACGCCGACCTCTGTCAGTAAATACCGCGGTCGCGCTGGGTTGGTTTCCAGTTTGTGGCGCAATTGTCCCATGTAAATTCGCAAGTAGTGTTGGTCGTTAATATGTTCTACGCCCCAGACTTCTTTGAGCAATTCGCGATGAGTGACTACCAGTCCGGCATGACGAATCAGGATAAGCAGCAGGCGGTATTCAATAGGGGTGATATGCACTTCGTTGTCGGCGATAAAAACTTTGCGTCGAGCAAGCTCTACTTTTAGTTCGCCAGTCTGGAAGATTTCCATACTGCTTGCTGTTCGTATAACACGCCGGAGTAGGGCTTGCAGGCGGGCATGCATCTCTCCGATACTGAAGGGCTTGGTCAGATAATCATCTGCACCGGCATCCAATGCCATGATTTTGTTTTGTTCCTGACTGCGCGCAGATAACACCAGCACTGGCAGATCAGATAGCTGACGTAAACGTTTGGTGACGGTAAGGCCGTCTATATCGGGCAATCCCAAATCGAGAATCACCAGATCAGGGCTGTCACTTTTGACCAGCGACAGGCCGAGTTTGCCGTTTTCAGCTTCAATGACACGCCAGCCACGGTTGCATAGGTTGGTTTTTAATAGACGCCGGGTTTGTGGATCGTCTTCGATGATTAATATCAATGGCTTGATCTCGCTCATCATGCTTCCATGCCGTCCTGCCAATAAACTTGAGGTGGCTCACGGGTAGGTAAATGAATAATAAATGACGCACCTTTGCCGGAATGGTTGACGGCTTGAATGGATCCGCCATGGGCTTCAATAATGGCTCGACACAAGGTTAACCCCAATCCGACGCCGCCTTGATGACTTTCGGTTTCCAGTCGATAAAATTTGTCGAAGATTTTTTCTTCCATGCCTTTGGGAATACCAAAGCCATAATCGGATACGCTGATTTTTAATGAGTCGGCTAACAGTTCGGCGCTGATATCGATAGGGCTTCCCTCCGGCGTATATTTGATGGCGTTTTCGATCAGGTTTGTCACTACCTGTTCAACCAAAACGGCGTCTATCCACAACAATGGTAAGTGATCGGGCAACAGCGTTCTAACAGGCCTAACGCCTAAGTTTTTCTCTAACCTGTTAAGAGCGCTACCGACAATTTCTTCGAGTGCGTTCCATTCCTGATGTAAGACCAGCTCTCCGGCCGTCAGTCTCGCCATGTCCAGCATTTTACTGGTCAGCTCCGACATACGCAGGGCCTCGTCGAGAATCACTTTATTAAAATCGAGATTGTCTTCCGCTGAATATTCTGTGTTGTTCTCGATCAAGGCCGTGCTGGCCCCGATGATACGTGTCAGTGGGGTGCGCAGGTCATGAGATATGGCACTTAACAATGCGTTGCGTAAGGATTCGGTTTCGGCTTGCAAGTTGGCGTTGTTAGCCTGTTCTGTTAAGCGCAGGCGTTCCAGCGTTTGTGAAATCAGGCTTAAAAAAGTATCAAAAAACGTAATCAATTCGGGACTGGCCAAATCAGAATCGCTTGGTGATTGAATAGCCAAAACACCCTGGACAAGTTGCGAGCGTTCCAGCGGGTAATAGTTAATTGAGCCAGCAGGCTCGCTGGTTAGCCGAGCAGTAGGGTTCTGATAAATTTGCTGTGCAATTTTCAGGTTGCTACTTTTTAAAGAATGTTCGAGTGGCGGGTCGGATGGATAGTGCAGTTGAAACGTCTGGTCCGGAAACAGCAGCACCGACAAGGCCCCAAAATCATCGTAGATATGACTGACGGCGATTCTGGCAACTGCTTGTCTATTTTGCGCCTCGGATAAGGCCTGACTTAGGCGATAAAGTGCATTTGCGCAGTTTTCCCGCTGTTTGGCGATGTCGGCTTGCAGTTGCACTCTTTCCACGAAATTACTCGTTACATTGGCAACAACGATCATCACGCCCAGCCCAATTATATTTTCAAGGTCACTGATAGCGAATGAAAATATCGGATAGGCAAAATAAAAGGCGAAAGCCGGGGCACTCAGAAACGAAGCGATAATTGATGCGCCACGACCATAGCGGCTGGCGACCAGAAATACACCTAACAAATAAGTCATCAGAATGCTCGCCGGTCCCAGTACATGACGCAGCGGCCAGTCAATCAACGTGCAAAGAACCGGAGCGGCCACGCCCCAGCAGTAGCCCAGCCATCGGTCAGAACGATGTTGGTGACTTAACATCATCTCGGAGAGCTGGTGATCTGGTTCGCTGCCAGGTTGTTTTTTGCGCGAACCTATTCTCCCGAAGTCTTGGTGTCTCAAAATGATTGGGCGTTGACCAAAAAATGTACGCCGATGCTGGCAAAATAACCCAATAAAATCGCCGGGCACCACTTCATATGGCTGCTAAAGGTATATTGGCCTTTGGCCTGTCCCAGTAAGCCTATACCAGGCGCCGAGCCAATCGCCAGCAGGCTGCCGCCAACTCCGAGTGTCAAGGTCAATAACAGCCATTGTCCTTGAGGTATATCGGGGTGCATGGTGAGGACGGCGAACATCAAGGTGCCGTTATCAACAAATGCAGAAGACAAACCGATAAGAATGTTGGCGAAAGTAGGGCTTAGTTGTCCATACAGCACTTGAGAGATGGCATCGAGATATCCGATGTAGCCCAAACCGCCTATTCCCATCATTGCACCGTAGAAAAACAGCAGGGTATCCCATTCAAGGCGACCGACTTTGTCGAAGATATCCAGGCGGGTAATTTCGCTTTCTGAGGTATTTAGAGTGCCTCTATCGAAAAATAAGGAAAACTCTGATTCTTTGTGGCTGTTCAGTTTATTGATTCTGTGCAGGTAAAAATAAAAGAATTGCAATAAGGATAAGCCAGCCATCATTCCCGCTGCGGCAGGCAGATGTAACTTCATATCAAACAACACTGCCAGGCTTATGGTGAGGCCAAACAAAAAAATGACGCGCTTGGCGCCACGCTGCAATGTGATTTGCTCGACTTCGATATCCGGTTTGTCTTTGGGCACCGAGAAATGCATTATCAGGGCCGGGATTGAAAAATTTACCAGGCAAGGAATAAACAATTTAAAAAACTCAATAAAGCCCAGCATGCCATGCTGCCAGACGAACAGGGTCGAGATGCCGCCCAGTGGGCTGAAAGAGCCGCCGGCATTGGTAGCAACGATAATATTGATGCACGCCAACGAAACAAATCGAGGGCTGTTTTTACCCACAGCGACGACCACTGCACCCATCAACAGGCCTGCAGTCAGACCGTTAACGACACTGGAAATAAAAAACACCAGCAGGCCGGTAAGCCAGAACAATTGCCGATAACTCAAATGCTTGCCAACCAGCCAGATTTTTAATGCATTAAAGATGTGCATGTCTTCCATGGCATTCAGGTAGGTCATCGAGACCATGATAAATAAAAACAATTCCATATACGTCTGCAAATTGCTTTTAAAAGCGGCGACTGCCAGTTGATCACCGCCATGTTGCTGGTAGCTCAACACAATCGCAAACCATACTAACCCCGCTGCAAGTAACATGGGTTTTGATTTACGCAGTTCGGTGGCTTCTTCAAACATCGCCGTAATATAGGCAATGACCATAACGGCCAATGAAAAATACCCGGCCCAATGATGAGTCAAATCAATCCGTTGCAATGTCGGAATAGCCGTTTCCGTTTCGGCAAATACCATTCCCGGCAATAACAAGCTTATTATTACCAGCATACGAAAACCACAATTCACAATACTCTCCCTTACGCTTAATCAATTTTTCAATGATGACCGTTAAAAGCTACTTAGAAGCAATTTTTTCAGGTTCTAATGCGGCGATTGATTTTAAGGACAGGGGCGTAAAAAAAGCGTAAAGACGCGGATTATTCTTCTGCGTTAATGGGGGTGGTAACTGTGGTCATGGCAGGAAGGAGATCATGGATTGAACTGGTCATGACAGACACGCCAACTTTTAAGCTTCCTGGAGTTGAGGATTTCAGTTTTATCGATCTTGATGCCCTGGTTTTGATATTTCCCAAATCACAACTGATGATGTGGCTAAATCGCTGACAACCTTTGCTCAAGCCAACTACATCGGCAGTGTTTTCCATTATGTCGAAGTTTAAAACGGCGTTTTTGGAAGTTCCTTTACCTGTGTTACGCAAACTGGCGGTATAGGTGATTTTCTGGTTAATTTTGGCCGATTTCCTGGAGGCTTTAATTTGGCTGGTCAGGTGGGTTTGGGTGGAAGCCGGTATTTGTGGTTTTGGTTTAACTCTAAATTGACTGACAATCCGGGGCTGTTGTTGGCTAATTTGGGCGAGGTCATCTTGGCTTACTGGTTTACGGTAGGCATTAATGCCCCAAACAGTGACCTCCAGGACCTGTGTGTCAGCATCGACCTGGAATTCAGTCCAGCCGAAGGTAGTGGTGCTGGCATATTGGCCTGCAAGTAACTCTGCATCGATCCTTGATCCGTTTAGGCCGATAGCATCGAAGCCACCCAAGCCTAATAGTAAATCCACCAATGAGAGCGCATAAGATTCCTGCCTGGCTTGGCTGAGTTGGGCAAAATCCTGTGAAGACATTAGCCACGGCAGTCCGTAATTATTGGCCAAGCTAATAATTGACGGGCCGAGAGGCTCCGAGTAGGCAACGGCTCCGGTTGAAATTTCCCACATTTCAGTTTGATGGTGTATTGCTCCTTTGGCGCCAAGGCTCTGATAAGCGAGATTGTTGACCAGTGTGCCGTGAATATCGGCAGTGATGAAAACGACATTGTTGATATTGTGACCACTGATGAATTGCAGGAGTTCAGCACGTTCTCCGGCAAATCCTTCATAACGGTCTTCCGCACCGGCACCACCCAGATTTTGAATGGGTTCGGGTATTGCGATAAATTTCCAGGTGATGCCTTTCTTTTCGGCATCAACAAGGTCATCTTTGAGCTCTTGCAGCTGGCGTCGACCCAGCAAGGTGTTAGTAGATAAGGGTTTGATGCCACCTTTTAAGCCGGGATCCCGGAATGATCGACTGTCCAGTAACATTAACGCGGCATCATCGCCATAAGTCTGGTAACGATAAAACTTTACCTTGCCATCACTACGCGTATCGTTGCCCGCGTTTTCGTAAACCAACGATTGAATGGGGTTATAGTCAACAAATGCCTGAATGCCGTTTTTATAAAGCGTTGAGTCGTTAATGATTGTGCCGGGAACATCGGCATTGAAACGGCTATCTGTCGATACATCGGCATAGCCAATGAAATTATCAGTGACCTCGTGGTCATCAATGGTCGCCCAGACCGACGTGCTGGACTGCAATTCCGCCCAAGTGTTAAGTCCGGCACTTTCAGAATAGACCTCGGCATGTTTACGGCGAAAGTCCGCCAATGTCTCGGCCTGAGCTTTATCAAGGGCAGGGGAAGCAACATCCGCATAGATGGTATCGCCCAGCTTGATAAAAAAATCGAGCGACCTATCTTTGGCATTGCGAATAGCAGGATAAGGCATCAATTCGCCTCGCCAATCACCTGATACGCCAAAGTGAATGCCCTGGTGACTGCCGGATAATGCGGCTGTGCGAAATTGGCCGCTTGCTGATACGCCCGTGCTATCGGTGATGCGGTAGAAATATCGGGTATCCGCTTGTAGTGAAGCGATTTCAAGTTTGACGGGCAGTTGGCTATCAACAACGCTAGCCTGATAACTGCCTATCAGGGGGGTGAAGTCTGGCGTCAGTGATAGCTCAAATACCAGTTCGCCCAATGAACTACTACGCGTCCAAAGCACTGTGCTTGTTTGTGTGGTATCTCCCGAAGCAAGGCCATTGGGAAATGCTGCATTCGCGGTAATAAGCACTGCCGGACAGCAGTAAAAGGTAAGCATAAAAACTAAGTACTTATAGCTCATGATTGTTGAAGTGAGAGCACGTCCCTGTGCTTGCTGGTTGATTATGGGGCAGAGCGTTGGTCACGAACGGTCTGGATGAGTTGTTGAAAAGCAGGAGGTAAAATTCCGGCGGCACCTTCCAGAGTAAACACTTCATCGGCTAAACCTGTCTGGGCCATAGCCGCAGCAGTTTCTGTGCTTGTAGGTTGGCCACCATAAGCACTGCTGATGATCGAAAAACTGCCAATGCCGATGATTTTGGCCCCCAGATTAATTGAGCCTTTTATGTTGCCGTTAGCCTGAAGGCTGCCGGTAAAAACATGTTTGGTAATTTGTACGCCAAAACCCAAGTTTTTAAGATCATTAAGGCTGGAGACCTCCGCAGTAAATGTTTTAGGTTTGAGGCCCGTTTGCCATGTGCCTTTCATTTCAGTTTCAGCCGCTCCGGAAGTCAGAGGCGGCAAGATCACTACAAGATTGTCTGTCGCGCCGGAAGGCGGCAGAAATACCGCTTTAACTTTGAATAACTCCATATGTGGAGCGGATGCGTTTACGTTCAGCACTTTAGGTGCGCTGACTTTCAGAGACAGCGCTCCACTCAACAGATAGCAACCATCCGGCAGTTCCGGGTTGTTGTTTCCACGTGCACATACTGTCGGAATGGCTGCAGCCTTCAGTGCTTGTGCCGGTAAGGATTCCTCTTTTTTTCCGCAGCTGAAAAGACCCATCAACGCAATTATGATGATTAAATTCTTTAACATATCAACCTCCTTGAGCCTATGGAAATACTGACTTTCAATCACAATGGCGTTAAAAAGTCCAACAAGTTAGCTTTGCCTTTTTGGCCAAGAAAACTGTATTGCATTTCACCACCCGTTAATGTGCACGTGCTCGTTGGGCAAGCAAAGAGCATTTTTTTAATCGATAGGCTGGTTTTTTTATCAACTTTAGTGCTTGTTAGATTGGTGCCTTTTGTGAAAGCCAATGAATAGCCCGTTTTTCGTGAGTATTTAACGACGCGTTCTGCAAAATTCACTTGGTCGCCATTGGGCAGTTTTAGTAAGGCTTTGGCATACACCTTGGTTTTTTGCTTTGCGTCGGTTTTTTGTTGAAGGCTGACATTGATCGACCATTCACGCGTTGCATTAGTGCTAACCGGTAATGACACTGGTAAGGCTTTTTCTTTCAGAGGCAGTTTTATGCCGGTTTGTTTGTCTTTTATCAGCACTTTATAGCCGGCAACGGCTTCTGCATTTAACACTTGGTCAGCAGGGGACGCTGTTATTGGGAGAGCTTGTGGTGCAGTTAAAGAGGGTTCTGCCTGCGTTGCTGCTATGCCGCCTAATGATCCTGAACCGGATATTTCACCCGGAACGCCGTCTCGTGTGCCCGCAAGTTTTCCGCTTACGCTGACCTGTGGTTTGTTATCAATGGTTTTTACAACGCCACTGACAGCTTTGTTGGCAGGGTCAGAGGTATAACCTTCTAAGGTACTGACGTTAGTTAAGACATCAAGTTTGCCACTTTCATCCATTGCCGTATAGGCGTCGAATTTTCGGTGGCTGCCAATGGGGAGAGTGCCACTGTAATGACCTGTGGCATCGTAAACAGGCGCGACACCTTCAGGTAATACGGCTGGTGACTCAAATTTTAGTTCTCCGGTGGGATTGATCTGGCTGTAAATGGCCAAGATCGTATGGTTTTTTGAAACGGGACCGTAGCGGCCGTGTTTATTGGCATCCAAGTAGGGCGTTTCGTCATTAAGTTGTTTCATGACGCGCTCAAGCTTAAACCCTTCATTTACCTGGAACGTTAAATCAACGTATGAACCTTCTGCAAAAGTCAGTTTGGCTGACTTGGTCAGGACGCCAGATTCCACTGGCTTGGTCGTTGCCCAAACTATAGTGCCGCTACCTGAAGGAGTAATAACAACCGTCCAACTGATATTGGCACTGAATGTGGGAGCACTCGGGATGAGTGCCAGTATCAAAAAGCAGGTTTTTATTAATGAATGAAGTATTAGTGGTCTAGTTATTGTTCTCATAACACTCTCCTGAGTTAATGTTTATGGCTATTAGGAAAATCTGCAAGACTACGATTTGCCAGCTCGGCAACCTGCGGATCTCCTTGTTGACTGATAATGTTTAAGGCGCTGGCTGCATCAGTCGTTCCGGAGCGTACCAGCGCAAATACCGCTCGAAATCGTAAATTGGTATTGAATTCACCTAGAGCTGTGCTGAGTAAGTCGGGAATAATGTCGCTATTGAAGCGTTGCTCCATAGTCGAGTCAGTGTCGTTTTGATGTAACGACATGGCCACCATGTTTGCTGCAGCAATGCGTGTGGCAGGGTCGTTTTCGGTTAATACCTGCTCAATTAGGTTTTGACTGGGAATCGTATCCTGGCGCATCAATGATTCATAAAGACGACGACGAACGTCCTCGTCAGGCTCGCGTTGAACTAAAGCGGCAAGCTGAGCACCCAGTTTGCCGGTATTGGCATTAAAGCCAGCTGCCCATGCTGCTGAAGCCCGAATATCGGCATCGGGATTATGTCCAGCTGTATCCAGTAGAAAGGGGAGTGCTTTTTTATCTGCGTTTGCCAGGCCTTCGGTCGCTTCAGTTTTGAGCTCGGGACTTGCATGGTCATCGGCAAGAATTCGTTGAAAAATATCAGTCGTTTGTTCAAAGGGATATTTGGCCAAGCTGGCGACGACATTTATCAAGGTGTCTTCAGATAGAGGCGAGGTCATCGCTGTTTTTAATAAAGTTAGCGCCGCGTCTGTTTGCACATCGCCTAAACGTAATGCGGTAAAGCTGCGGATGGCTTCATCAGTATTTTCAGAAAACAATAAGGTTTGAAGCGACTGAACTGCAGTTAATGTGCCGATAGATGCCAGGCCGGAAATAACACCACGTAGGACATTAGCATCTTGCTCGATAAGTAATTCGCTTAGGATTTTTTCGGCATCCGGCCATTTGCTTTGACCTAGTGCCTCGGCAGTTGCTGCACGCAACGCACTGGAGCCATAGCTTAAAGCCTGTAACAAAGCGGCTTTTGCTTCATTTGAACCGAGCCTTGCCAAGCGCCAGGCGTCGATTTTTCTTACCGGCATGGGCGTGTCGTCATTTAAAAAACGTGCAATCAGATCGGTTTCAGAAAGATCCGTTTCTAAGGCATCGTCTTCAATTTTTTGTCTGATGTGCCGTGCAATGTAATGCAAAGCTGTAAAGTGGACCCCGAAAACCGGACAATAATTTAAGATGGTAGCCTGGAATAACCAGGAGCGGGTTTTGAGTGAGAAAAAGCGTAAGATTTTTACTGGTACCCAAAAAGCTAAAGTGGCTTTGGAAG
>JABFRC010000369.1 GCA_013141375.1 Methylococcaceae bacterium
TGGCTTCATTTTCCCATTGATCGACCAAATGATCGGCAAGTAATGAGGTGCTGATACTGTCTTTGTATTTCTTGTTTAATCGCAGTAATTCGCTTTTTTCCATGTAATACAGCAAATCTTTCTCGGTGCTGGTGTTGTTGGAGTCAAGTTGTGTAAGTGCTTGATCAACGTTACCTTGGCCAACTAAAGTCACCGTTTGACTCAGCTCATCATCGTAACTGCGCATCACCGAACACCCGGACAGAGATATAAGTATCGCAAGTGGTAAAACAAGTCTTTTTGATTTGGGGAATGTAAGCATTACAAGCTCTCTTGTTATTAGTTTTTAGCTGGTAAACCCAGGAAAAGGCGTTTGTTAAAAGAACGCCGCTACATCTCAATAGTCGCTAGACTCAGCCGAGTGTAGTCGGCAATTTCAGCTACTTCAACCAATCTTGTGGTTTTAGATAGATGTCGTAAAGTTCTGCTTCGGGGGATCCGGGCTCGGGTTGCCAGTTATATTTCCAATGCGCGACTGGCGGCATGGACATCAGAATGGATTCGGTACGACCGCCAGATTGCAGACCGAAATGGGTACCGCGGTCGAAAACCAGGTTAAATTCCACATATCGGCCACGACGATACAGTTGGAATTCACGTTCTCTTTCACCGTAAGGTGTGTTCTTGCGTTCTTGCACGATGGGCAAATAAGCATCGATGTAATGGTTACCGACACTTTGCATAAAGGCAAATGAGCGCTCAAAGCCCCATTCATTGAGATCGTCGAAAAACAGCCCGCCTACGCCACGCGTTTCCTCGCGATGCTTGAGATAAAAATATTCGTCACACCATTTCTTATAAAGCGGATAGACCTCATCACCAAAGGGATCACAGGCCGCTTTTGCGGTTTGGTGCCAATGCAAAACATCTTCTTTAAATGGATAAAACGGCGTTAAATCAAAGCCGCCGCCAAACCACCAGATGGTCGGTTCGCCCGGCTTTTCAGCGATTAAAAATCGCACATTAGCATGTGATGTCGGTACATAGGGGTTTTTGGGGTGAATAACTAATGACACGCCCATCGCCTGAAACTGTCGGTTTGCCAGTTCGGGACGTTTGGCCGTTGCTGAAGGCGGCAGACTAAAACCGGAAACATGAGAAAAATTGACCCCGCCTTGTTCAATTACCTGACCATTAGCCAAAACCCGGGTTCGACCGCCACCACCTTCTTCGCGTGTCCAGGGATCTTCGATAAATTTGGCTTCGGGTTCTTCGCCTTCCAAGGCATTGCAAATTCTATCTTGCAGGCCGAGAAGATAGTTTTTTACGTTATTGATGTCGTCGTTGTTCATAAAATTTAGAAATTAATTGGGGAATTATTCGCTCTGGCTAAAAATGAGATGTCCAGATTGCACTGTATGGGTAACTCTGCCAGTCATGGTTTGCCCCCAAAATGGCGTATTAAGTCCCTGACTTTGCCAGGAATCGGCATTGATTTGCCAGTTGAGCTCGGGATTAAACACACACACATCGGCGTTAAAGCCTGGAGTTAAGGCACCACTTTTTAATCGCAAAATGTGTGCAGGGTTTGTGCTCAAAGCAGAAATTCCTTGTTGCAGGGTGATTTTATTCTGTTCAACCAGTCTGAGCATCAGTGGCAGCAGTGTTTCCAGCGCCGAAATTCCGGCTTCAGTTTCCGGAAATGCGCCCAGCTTGGCATCCATATCGTGCGGTTGATGATCCGAACAAATAGCATCCAGCGTACCACTGGCCAGCCCCTGACTTAAGTACAGTTTGTCTGCCTCAGTACGTAATGGCGGCAGCACATGGTAGCTACTGTCAAATGGCTGAATGTCGTCTTCAGTCAAATGCAATTGGTGTATGGCGACATCGGCAGTCACATTTAGACCGTATTTCTTTGCTTGGTGAATTTTAATCACCGCGCGTTTGCAACTAATCTGACCAAAATGCACCCGGCAACCGGTAAGTTCAGCCAGCTCCAAGCAATGCGACAAGGCGATAGTTTCCGCGGCATCGGGAATACCAGGTAAGCCGTAACGGGTAGCAAACGCACCTTCATGGGCACAGCCCTTGTTGCCTAGCCAGTAGTCATTCGGGCGAAAGATCAGCAATAAATCATGGCTTGCGGCATATTCCATCGCGCGCCTCAAAATCAGCAGGTTTTGTACCGGCTGGCTGGCGTTACCAACGGCTATGCATCCGGCTTCCTTTAACGACAGCATGGAACTTAATTCAGCACCCTCCAGTTTTCGGGTGAGGGCGGCAATCGGATAAATTTGTTGATAGCCGGATTTTTCCGCCAGATCTTTAACCAACTCAGCAACAGCCGCTGTGTCTATTACCGGCACCGTATCCGGTTGCAAACACATGCTAGTCACCCCAGCGCTGGCTGCTGCAGCCGTTTCACTTTTAAAGGTGGCTTTGCGGCTTTGTCCCGGTTCACGCAGCCGTGTGCTTAAATCGATAAAGCCGGGACAAACGATTTGATTGCTGGCATCAATAACCGTGTCGGGATTGAATCCGGTCGGTTCATGCGTCACCGAGACAATTTTGCCATCGGCAATATACACAGAGCCAATGCGATCTATGTTGTTGGCTGGATCAATAATTCTGCCGTTTTGGATATGAATTTGGCTCATCAATTACTCCCTGTTATTGCCGATCTGCCGGCAGCAGCTGCAGACGTTTGCATGGCCATCGCCATAATTGCCATACGCACGGCTATGCCGTTACTGACCTGTTTGAGAATGACTGATTGCGGGCCATCGGCAACTTTGGAATCGATTTCCACCCCTCTGTTGATCGGACCAGGGTGCATGACGATAGCGTCGGGTTTGGCGATTTTGAGCTTGGCTTCAGTCAGTCCAAAACATTTGAAATATTCGCTTTCACTGGGCAGCAATGCTGACGTCATGCGCTCTTTTTGCAGGCGCAACATAATGACGACATCGATGTCTTTCAGGCCTTCATTCAAATTATGGGATACCGTCACGCCTAAGCTTTCCACATGAGCAGGCAACAATGTTTTTGGCGCAATCACTCTGACTTCGGCGGCTCCTAAGGTATTGAGTGCCTGAATCTGTGAGCGTGCAACCCGTGAGTGCAAAATGTCGCCAATAATGGCCACCCGAAGATTGGAGAAATCCTGCTTGATCTGGCGAATGGTAAACATATCCAGCATCGCTTGCGTGGGATGCGCGTGCTGGCCGTCACCGGCATTGATTACGCTGATATGCGGCGCCGTATGTTGAGCAATAAAATGCGCGGCGCCGCTGATGGCGTGACGCACCACAAACATATCAACAAACATCGCTTCCAGGTTGCGGATGGTGTCCAGCAGGCTTTCACCTTTGGATGTGGCCGAGGTTGCGATGTTCATGCTAAGCACGTCGG
>JABFRC010000018.1 GCA_013141375.1 Methylococcaceae bacterium
TCCAATTCAGCGTGTCAACATCTAATTTCAACATCCCTTTACAACTACCATTAACTCCCTTTCGGTCCAGAGGCAAGCCCCAAACCAGCCGCCTATTATAGCTAGTCAGTTTTTTTTGTCAATACTATTTATCAAGAATTCTGAAGTTGAAGCAAACCATTCTCAATCCGTACTTTATATGTATTGATGTCTTCATAAGCAGGCGGAGCTTTAACAGCTCCTGTTTTAATACAAAACCTAGCGCCATGTCTTGGACAAACTATTTCGCAGCCATCAATTACCCCACTGGCGATTTCAGCTCCATCATGAGTACATACATCTTCAATAGCATAATACTCCCCATCTATTTTAAAGACCGCAACTTCCGTACCATCCACATCAACAACAACATGCTCACCATTTTCTAACGCAGATTCCTCAATCACATCAATCCACTCAGACATCTTCTTATCCTTTTAAATACACGTCATAGCGTAATAATTTGCCAGAAAAACTCGCATTCGGCTCGCCCAGCGGTTCGGCATGGTCCGGGCTTTTAACCACGACACGTTTGCCGGTTGCGGCCATTGCCGCGGCAAATAGTTGTTCTTTGTCGTCATCATCGCCAAGCAAATCGCGCAAGATCGTCATCGACTTTTTGGGGAGGGCTGATTTTTTGCGCTTGGGCGGAAACATCGGGTCAAGATAAATGCAGTCAGGCGCTTGCTCCAGATTGGCCAATAGATTTATCGAATTACCGGCAAGCAATTTCGGCGCTTGTAGATTCAATCGCTGCATCCAGTCCTCTTGAGCCAAGCGCGCGAATCCATCGGCCAACAACTCGGCCATCACCGGAGAACGCTCGATACAGGTGACTTCGTAACCCATCCGGAAGATATGCAGACTGTCCTGGCCCCAGCCGGTGGTGGCATCGACAACTGTTTTGGTTTTTCGCCCCAGTGCTTGAGACAACGCGCCATCTTTGGGTGCAGGCCATGAGCGCTGCTCGCCTGCTCGTGGAGCGACATCAACTGTTAAGCCGCCTTTTTTCAGCAGCTCTTTATCTAATAGTTTTAAGCAGCCATCACGCCAGGCTAAAAAGAATTCTTCTTGAATACCGGCGTCCAAAGATTGGTGCAAGGGCACGGCTAATCTTGTCGCCAGCTGTTGATAGGGTTCAATATCGCCAAGGCCTTGATAAAGAACCGCAAGCTTTCCTAAATACTTCGGCACCTTTTATTCAGTGGAAACTGCACTGGCTTCATTTTTTAACGCCGCTTCCAGCGTATGCCAGGCCAGTGTCGCGCATTTAACTCGCGCCGGATATTCACGAACGCCCGCCAATACCGCCAACTTACCTAGCGCTTCAAGATTGATATGCTCTTCTTTGCCGGTAGTCATTTCATGAAACTTCCTGAACAACTCATCTGCTTCAGCTTCGGTTTTGCCTTTGACAATTTCGGTCATCAACGACACGGATGCTGTTGAAATAGCACAACCAGAGCCCTGGAAGCTGGCATCAGTAATGACATCACCATCCATTTTCAGAAATAAAGTCAGCCGGTCGCCGCATAAAGGATTAAAACCTTCCACCTGTCTGTCAGCATTGTCCATGACCCTGAAATTGCGCGGGTTACGGTTGTGATCAAAAATAACCTCTTGATAAAGGTCGCGTAAATCTTCAAACATTAGCCAAATACCTCTATCAGCGATTGAATGCCAGCCATTAATACATCGATTTCTTGCTTGGTATTATACATGGCGAAAGATGCTCGCGCCGTGGCAGGCACACCGTAAAAATCCATCACTGGCATGGCGCAATGGTGCCCAGCCCTAATGGCGATACCCAAGCTATCGAGCATGGTGCCTATGTCGTGCGGGTGAATTTTGTTCAGGGTAAAAGACAAAATCGCGCCTTTTTCTTCAGCCTCGCCAATAATCCTCAAACCTTCGATTTGTCTGGCTTTAGCCGTGGCATAATCCAATAATTCGGCTTCATAAGCCGCGATTTTATCCATGCCGATAGCGACCAGATAATCGATTGCCGCGCCTAACGCAATCACATCAGCGATGGCAGGAGTGCCCGCTTCAAACTTATAAGGCAGCGTGTTGTATTCGGTTTCTTCAAAGGTCACTTTGCGGATCATATCGCCGCCACCTTGGTAAGGTGGCATGGCTTCAAGCAAACTTTGCTTGCCATATAAAACACCGATACCGGAAGGCCCGTACAATTTGTGCCCAGAAAAGACATAAAAGTCGCAATCCAGTTCCTGCACATCCACAACCATGTGCGGAATAGCCTGGGCACCATCAAGCAACACAGGAATGCCTTTGGCATGGGCTGCGGCGATAATCTTTTTAACCGGATTGATCGTGCCCAAGGCATTAGACATATGCACCACAGACACCAGTTTGGTTTTATCACTGAGCAGTTGTTCAAACTCGCTATAGATCAGTTCGCCCTGAAGATTGATCGGTGCCACTTTTAATACAGCGCCGATTTGCTCACAAAACATTTGCCAGGGCACGATATTGGAATGATGCTCCATCGCGGTGATTAAAATCTCGTCACCAGCCTTAATATTGGCTTTGCCATAGGTCTGCGCGACCAAGTTGATCGCTTCGGTGGCGCCTCTGACAAAAATGATTTCTTTGTCGCTGGTGGCATTAATAAAGCTTTTGACCTTGGCTCTTGCCGCCTCAAACTTATCTGTGGAACGCACACTCAAGCTATGAACGCCACGGTGCACGTTGGCGTAATCGTGGCTATACAACTGCACGATGCTGTCAATCACCGCTTGCGGCTTTTGACAAGTTGCGGCGTTATCCAAATAGACTAAATCTTTGCCGCGAATCTTTTCCGCCAAAATGGGGAAATCCTGGCGTATTTTATTGACATCAAAACCACTCATAACCATTCCTTATCGACGCCTTGCTGTGGAAAACGCGTCAATACTTGTTCTAAAACATTATCGTGCAAACTTTTAATGCTGATTTTATCGACCATTTCGTTAGCGAACGCAAAGGTCAGCATGTTGCGCGCGGTTTCTTCATCGATGCAGCGCGATTGCAGATAAAAAACGGATTTGTCATCCAATTGCCCGACCGTCACGCCATGTCCGCATTTGACATCATCGGCATAAATTTCCAATTGGGGTTTGGTATCGACTTCGGCATCGACCGATAACAACAGATTGCGGTTATTCATTTGCGAATCGGTTTTTTGCGCATCTTCAGCAACCACCACCCGACCCTGGAAAACACCGCGCGCTTTATCATCGAGCACGCCTTTGTAAGTCTCCCGGCTAATGCCATAAGGTTTCAAGTGATTGATGCGAGTATGGTTATCAATATGCTGGCGTTTAACGCCC
>JABFRC010000367.1 GCA_013141375.1 Methylococcaceae bacterium
GAGTTGTAGTTGGTGTCGGAGTTGTAGTTGGTGTCGGAGTTGTAGTTGGTGTCGGAGTCGGAGTCGGAGTCGGAGTTGGAGTTGGAGTTGGAGTTGGAGTCGGAGTCGGAGTCGGGTTAATTAAATTCGCCAAGGCAGCGATGGCTTCTGGTGGATATTTATTTATTGTTCCGCCAGCATTATTCCACGCAGCCTTAAATCCAGGAAGGATGTCTGCGGACGTGCCATTATTTTTGTCTTTATGACAGTCTCCGCATAGGGTTTTTAGTTTTACACCAGCGGCTTTAACTTTGCTCTGAATGTTAGGGTTCGCTTGAGCATTCGGCATTACGCTGACTGAACACATTGCAATTAATAGGACAGAAATACTTTTACTGATGGGTTTTTGCTGGAAATAGTTTTTGGTCATCGAGATTCTCCAAGAGGTTTTGTAATGGGGTAAATATAGTCTTTATAGTCTAAAGCGAAGACTATCAATTTCATGTGATTTCGTTGGCACTTTCAGTTATTAGCTATGACATTGAATTCGAGCTCACAAAATGAATATGTTGTTTGCGAAATATAGCTGCTAATTTTATGAGTGTTGTATGAAATTGAGCTGAATAGATATTTTTAGTCGATCTTAGCTAGGGAATCGCTTAACGAATCGATTTCGCTCATGCCCTTCCTGCGCTCAGGAGAGCTTTCAACAAGCTCTCGGCAACTGCTCCGGCACTACCTTCTGCATTCATACAGTTGACCATAAACGAAATCAATGGGTTATCGTTTATCCTGAGTTTGTTAAAGGATTTAATCAGCGCTTCCCTAGAGCATATTATCCCGCTTATTTTAGTAGCATAATTGTTAGTTGTATGTGCTTGTGACTAATCGTTTATGATGGCAATGGATAGGTGGTTTTTGTTAAGCCACCTATCTCAATAATCTATCCACTAACAACATTAACAGGTATTTATTCTATGAATTTTATCAAAACCGCGGCGCTTTCTATTTTTTTAGCGGCATCTCTTAGTGCTGGTTCCACTTTGGCTTTGGCTGAAGAAGCAGTAACAGCTGCTAATGACGTCATTAGTGAAACCATCTCTCACATTGAAAAAGGTTTGGCTGAAGTTAATAAAAGCGATCTATCGGCGGCAAATTTGCATTTGAAAGCCGCGCGGGCTGCGTCTGAAAAAATTACTGGGCATGATGCCGCTGTAAAAGAGGCGAATGATCATGTTGTTAAAGGTCAAATTTTTTCAAAAAAAGGTGATGTTATTAAATCAGCTGAAGAATTAAATAAGGCAATTGCGCTTTATAAATCGATATAAGTCTTTTGGCTCGCCTTCTCCTGAGGGAGAAGGCTGGGATGATGAGGTGTAACCTGTTGATTTTTATTGTCTCACCGCAGCCCTCTCCGTAATTGCTCCTGCATTGTCCAAATACCTGCGTCCATGCAGGCATCCAGGAGGAGAGGGGCTTTACTTGTCAAATAACTTCAATACCAATACTTTTCAATCCACCGCGCTGGCTTAAAGTACTTTAAAAGCCTGCCTCGGTAGTTACCCACGATGGCTTGGTCCGGATTGGGATGTCCGTGAAAGGCGAGAACTTTACAGCCTTCGGGTATTTTAGGTGCCAGAAAGTAACGCAAAATTCCTTTGGGTATGGAGTGGAATTTAAAGCTGCGGCACCACTGTTCCGGCCAGTAATTGATATCGCCAATCTTTTTTGATAGATAAATCTGTTCGTTACCGTATTCCTTTACTACTTCTTCCATATTGGCTTCGTAATATTGAAGTACGTCAAGATGTTGTCCTATCACATAGCTAAACACAGAGGAATTTCCGATGCCTCGGCCTTTCTGTGTCCAATTTTCAATGATGGTGAATTTATCTGAATAATCAAATAGTGGGTTCAGGTTATCTACGATAACGACATCAAGATCAAGAAACAGCGTTTTGCCTGATAAATTGCCCAAGTGTTCACTAAAAACAGTTAATTTTTTCCAGCCGGATCTTGGTTTGCCTTCCGGCATACAAATCTCTGGAATTGGCAAGGTTTCGACGTCCGGACTAATGCCTTTAGTATCATCAGTAATGCAAACAAAACGAAAATCACGCGTAATATTACGCTTCACCATAGAATGAAGTTTGTTTACAAATTCAGGGCCGTATAGATCCCCCCATTTAATGCAAATTACATTGACCATATTTTACCTTTAGTGAGAATTACCAAGCAGCATAGGAAAAGCGCCGGGTAAAAGTATTTTAATTCGATTTGTTTGCAATAACTTTTTGGTAGACCGCCAAGGTATCGTTTGTCATGGCATCCAGGGTAAAGCGACCTGATGTGGCTGTAAATGTAGGTTGCATCTTTTCAATCCAACGCTGCGGATTAAATGCGTATTCTGCAATTTTATTGGCAATGGACGATTCATTTTTATCCGTCAGTAAGTCGGCGGCGAGAAATTCATTGGCAACTGGCACATCAGTAGAAATAACCGGCTTATTTAAAAGCATGGCTTCTGCAAATACATACGAGAAGCCTTCGTTTCGTGAAGAAATAACAACGCCATCGACCCCGTTAAGAATATCGACTACATCATTTCGATAACCAGTCAATACGATTCTAGACTTCAATGCCAGGCATTCTATCTGCTGTTGTAATGCTGTTTTTAAAGGTCCGTCACCAACAATCAACAAATTAACGTCAACATCACGCAACGCGGCAATGAGTAAATCAAAGCCCTTGGCGGAGACTAACCTGCCAATGGCACAAAGCAAGGGACGTTGATTTTCTAGTCCAAACTGTTTACACAATTGCTCTTTAGTATAACTAAGATCTGGAGTTAGGTTTTTAACCCCGTTATAAACGATTGAAGCTTGAGTGCCGCCGGCTACCCTGTCAGCGGCTTCCTTGCTGACAGCAATAACGTGAGGAATGTTTTTAAAAGCCCTGCCTTTATTGGCGTTACTATTGTGAATGGTGCCGATTGCGCATCCGGGTACATAATTTTGCAGCATTGCTAAAAGACTTGCGGCTTTATTAGCCTGCGCGTGAATGATGTCGTAGTTACCCTTCCGCAAGATCTTTAACAAATCCCAAAGTAATAAAGGGTTGTAACGGCTCCGATTAAAGTTCAAAGGGATAAAATGCACGTTTTTTGAAAGATATTGCTGCATCTCGGCAGGCGCAATCAGGGTGACATCTTGCGTTTTAGCCAGTTCATTGCAGAGTTCCTGTGTGTGTTTTTCGAGACCACCCCCGCCAGCGCTGGCTAGAAATTGGCAAATCTTCATGACTTCTGATATTCCTGTTGTTTCGTTTCAAATAGCCAGGCACAGGCAATTGCAGTTATCAGCCAAGCAATCTGGCTATAAAGGCTTCCATATAAGGAGGTATGCGCGTTGAGTGGGAAGAAAGTGATTACCAAGGAAATTGCTGCTCCCGCTTGCAAGCGTGACCAACGGTATAAGTTGTTACGGCTAAGTCGGTAAAGTAATGTAGCAACGATTAATAAACCAGCAACGCCAATCAATCCGGTTTCTACAAGGACTTCCAGTATAAAAAGGTGTGGGTGCGAGGCGCCTATTTCCTTAAATGGATCATCTGCTTTGGCATAACCCCGGTATTTATCATGAAATCCTTTGACGCCGACTCCGTTAATCGGATTATCTATCGCGATCTTAGTCGCCACTTCCCATATAGGTAGACGCAAGGAAGTGGCTTTATTCATGGAATCGTAATCACCGGAAAAGAGCTTGCTGGCACTATCAACGCGGCCTTTAATGCCTTTATCAAATTTATATCCCGCCATGCCGATAGCCAATGTGCCCGATATTAATAAGACAAACATTAATATCGGATTTTTGGGTGAGCGAATGAATATAAAAGCGCTATAGAGCAGGCCGTATAGGGTTAAGGCTATCCAGCTTGCCCTGCTCCCGGCCAAAAATATAATCAATACGCTTAACATCAACATCGTGACGAATGCATAGCTTGGCCAACGAGTGTTGGTAAAAATTAGTGTCATAGGTAAAAACAGGCTGAGGATAATCGGCATCGTCAAATGACTAAACGGGCCAGTTAGGCGAGAGCTTATATAACTGTGGCCTAATAAATCTCTGCCTGTTAGCCACTGAACCACGCTATCCAATAGCCAAAGAGCGATAGTGATGCTGATGGCTGATAGCACAAGATTTCTTGCTGTCGACGATTTTAATGAGTAAACAATGTAGAGTCCTGCTAAGAAAAAACGCAGATATTTAAGGCTGAATCCGGTCGAGTTTTTAATTGTTTCTGTGCCAATCAAACTGATTAGCATAGGTAGCCAAAATAACGCGAATAGCACCGAAAAAAACTGGGCAGCTTTATTATTTAACAGCCAAAGTCTGGATTGTTTACTTGAGATTAGTATTAATCCGCCCGCAGCCATTATGCTAGTTGATATTTCTACCACGCGGCCAATTGGGAGTAATGCGAAAGAAAGTACTATGAGAACAATACCCAGCAGCTCTGTGTTTGAAAGTTGGCGGCACTGTTGCCAAGTTAATCTATTTTCTGCTTGCTGGGGCATTTTCAATGTTAAATAATGTTTTTTGTTGTATGCGATTTCAAAAAAATAAAATTTAATTGTAGTGAATTTGTTATTTGCGCAAAAAAAATGGAAGCTGTTTTTTGCTTGCTTGCAGGTTTCCGCTAAGTATTTTTTCAGTCATCCAAGTGCTTAAAGCATCTCGAAACGATTTTGCGCCTTTCAATAGAGGTCCTGCTCCACCCATTGCAACGGCATCGACAAGGCAATACCACGCGGCGACTCCACTTGGGGGGTTGCCTTGAGGCAAACCCAGCACTGGATCGATAACGGCCCAACTCCATGTGCCTAGAGCGGTGCCAATTAGCTCAAGCCAAGTGGTAATAAAAAAAGCAGCCAAATACACCATAGGCGAACGGCCTTTAAAAAGATACCCTAAAAACACGCAAAAAAGTAAGGCGCCCACCGCATCTCCACGCGAAGCAAGCCCGCTGACTCCCCAAATCGACCATGCACCGCAAATCAGCACCACCAATGCTGCAATGGTTCTTGCGTGGCGTAAAAATAATCCGGATCGGCCCAGTGCCACAGCGGTTAAGTAAACCAGTCCATGGCCAGGCGGGACGTAGGCCGGAACATTTTCGAAGCGATAGGTGTAGCCCCCCATAAACGGTGAGGCAAAATGTTCGCCGACAGTTGCAAACATGACGGCGATGACAACCTGTGTTCTTACTTCCCTATTTTCTCCTAGAAGCCAACCAATGAGAAACACCCAGCCTGTAACGCCTAAGGCATTCTGTTTTTCCAAGGAGGCCGTGGCATCACTGAATAAGCAGACGGCCACGCAAAAAAAAGTGAACGCAGCGATAAAATAATCGCGTTTTCGATGGGCATAAGCAACGTTAACCTTTGGAAAATGACGTAACACAATAACCTCTTGCGATGTTGTATATAAATTCTATGTCGCTGATTGCCCAATTAACGGGAAAGCCGGTTATGCAAAGACCCATGCAATGGCCGCATACCGCCCCAGCTTCCCTAAGAATATCATGATGATTGCTGGAACTATGGGTAGATTGAGCCAGCCACCTGCAAAGCATAATCCATCTCCAATGATGGGCAGCCATGAAAAAAGTAGGGACCAGATGCCTCGGGACTTAACGATATTCAGCGCCTTTTGTTTTTTTTCAGACAACAAGGACGCTACTGGAAATTTCTTGGCCGCAAAAACACCCAGTCCCCAGGTTGTCATGGCACCAAGCGTGTTGCCGATGGTTGCGACGATGACTAGCAGCCCGATTTGATATTGCCCTGCGTCTACCATATAAGCTAAAACGGCTTCGGAGCCTCCTGGTGCAATTGTCGATGATATAAAAGCACTTATGAAAAGAGCGCCGACCTCAAACCATGTATCCTGCATTTTTATCTCAAAAAAAAGCCCCTGCGTTCTGAGAGCACAGGGGCTTTAGTATTACTGATAACTACTTTTCAGGTAGTACTTTGTTTTTATTGGCAGCAACAATTTTGATGAGCGCGGAAATTACTCGCACTGCATAGTCAATGGCCACTCTAAGTAAGTCAAAAATATAGGCAATGATTTCAGCAGAAGTCATGCCTTTAAACTTTTTAGCCAGGAATGGCGCAAGCAATAAACCGATTGCCAAACCGATAACCGTTATTCCAGACACAAAAGAATCATCCGGTTGTTGGGCAGTGGCGGCGGCTGTTGCAGCTTTGGTGGCCGCTAATGCCGCTGCAGTAACAGCGGCCGCTTCATCGCCGGCTTTTTTTGCCGCTGCGACATCGGTTAATGTGCCACTGTAATCATCAGGTACGGCAGGTGCTGTTAAGCCGGGAATGCTGGGCAAATCGCCATCACCTTTGCCAACTTTAAGCTCGGCTTTCATGCCTTTTTCCATGTGCTGAGCTATATCGCAATGCACCAAGTAGGTCTTGTCGCCGGGAGGTAAAATCAGTGTGCCTGAGATTTTGCCAGGGCCGGAAACTTCCAAATGGAACATGCCTTGTGGATAAAGGTATTTCGGTAAGCCATGCATCATCCATTGGTGACGAACTTTGTCATCATTGTAAAAATGCACAGTGAGTTTGGTGCACGGTTTGAAATTAAATTCCTGAGTATCAAAAGCAAACATTCGCCCAGGAAATTTCTCTGCAAACTTATGGCCGGCATGAACGGTGATTTCTTTGGTTTCGGAGATCCTTTCGCAACCGCCGGGCAGCGTTTCGGTATTCTGCCCCATTACCATTCCGCCACCCATGTCCATCAAATGGCCATCGCCATGATTCATCAGCATTCCATCATGATCTTCATATTCAACCGCCATTGCTGACAGTGAAAAAACCATGCTAACTAGCGAGGCTATGAAAAACTTCAACATTAACTTTTAACTCCTATGCCTTACAAATGTCAGAATGAATATGACTACCGGCCGATCAAAAAACGAATAGCTTAAACTTCTTTCGCCTTGGATAATGCTTTATCAACAAGATTTTTAAAGCTCGCATTTGATAGATAAAGGACATACAAGCCGGCAAAGGCGAAGAACGCATAAAGTAGCAGGCTGGTTTTACTGGCGGCTTGACCTTTTCCAGCAACGAAGCTCATGTGAGCATCCAATCGTTCGCCTTGGTCAGGAAGCAGTGTGATATGAATCAGATATTTGCCAACATCAGGTACGCCATTGGGCAAGGAAAGCATCACTGTGCCTGACTTATGTTTTTGCCCTTCTTGGAAAAATACACGCGTTCCTTCGGGTTCTTTGGTGACTTCAAACTCGATGGTCATGTTTCTGTAACGCATGTCTTGGTAATCGAATACCAATTGAATTAATGAGTCAGTGGCAGGAATATTGCCGCAAAAGTCTTCAGCTGGAAAGGCTTTTGGCTGGTAAGCGGTGTAGTGAATCCAGTGGTCGGGTTCGAGTTCAAATTTGCATTGATCCGTGTCAGTGCCAGCTGCACCGCCGTGTGCCCATAGGGCCGCTGAAAAAAACAATCCTAAAAACGTAAGGATACCCTTTCTTAAAATCTTTGCTGTGTTCATAATACCTTCCAGTTTTGATAAAATTATAATTATTAAGAGGATTGCAATGCTATTGGTATGGTGTCTCTCCCATCAAGAATCAATCATCTTTTCTGCCATATTTTTAAACAATAGCATTGAGCAACTTTAGCACACCGGCCCAATCAATATAAAGGAAAATAAGGGAATGACAATATTCTAAATCGTTATTGCTACAGCCTTTATTTTGTTCACTTTAAACCATTTCATTAAGACGGAGCCCAGTCGCATGTCATCATTGACTTACTCACCTGCTTGGATAGCCTTACAAAAGCATCATCAAGAAATTCATGATCTTTCCATGCGTGAGAGCTTTAATTCAGACACCGAGCGCCATAACAAGTTTTCTCTTCGTTTCAATGACATACTTTTCGATTATTCGAAAAACCGAATAACTGATAAAACATTGCCTCTGCTCATTGATCTGGCCAGGCAAGTCGGCCTTGATGCCAAAATCAATGCCATGTTTTCCGGAGAAAAGATCAATAACACTGAGCACCGCGCTGTATTGCATACGGCATTGCGCAATCGCTCGAATAAGCCAATTTTCGTTGATGGTCAGGATGTCATGCCTAAAATCAACGAGGTGCTTGCTAAAATCCGCAATTTTAGCGATCGAGTTAGATCAGGTGAGTGGAAAGGTTACACCGGCAAAGCAATCACGGACATCGTCAACATTGGCATCGGCGGCTCAGACTTGGGACCGAAAATGGTCACAACGGCACTACGCCCTTATGCCGCAAAAAATTTAAATGTCCACTTTGTTTCCAATGTTGATCAAACCGATCTGATTGAAACGCTGTCAACTCTGTCTCCGGAAACTACCTTGTTTCTGGTAGCATCAAAGACTTTCATCACCCACGAAACCATTACTAACGCTAATTCAGCAAGACAATGGCTCCTTGAAAGCGCTAAAGATCCCAGTGCGGTAGCTAAACATTTTGTCGCTATGTCGACCAGCGCCCAGCTTGTATCCGACTTCGGTATAGACACGGACAACATGTTTGAATTCTGGGACTGGATTGGCGGGCGATATTCGTTGTGGTCTGCGATAGGCTTGTCTATCGCTCTCTATGTGGGCATGGATAACTATGAGGAATTGTTATTAGGCGCTTACGAGGTAGATAACTATTTTCGCGCAACGCCTTTTGAACAAAACATACCCATTGTCATGGCCTTGCTGGGTATTTGGTATAACAATTTCTTTAATGCTGAAACTCATGCCATCCTGGCGTATGACCAATCAATGAGAGTATTTGCTGATTATTTTCAACAGGGCGACATGGAAAGTAACGGCAAAAGCGTCGACATCGATGGCAACCGAGTTGATTACAGTACCGGCCCCATTATTTGGGGACAGCCGGGCACCAATGGTCAGCATGCTTTCTACCAGCTGATTCATCAAGGCACAAAGCTGATTCCTTGCGATTTTTTGGCTCCCGCCAATAGTCACTATGATCTGCCCGAGCATCACGATATTTTAATTTCCAATTTTCTCGCGCAACCGGAAGCGCTTATGAAGGGAAAAACAGCCGAGGAGATTAAGCGCGACCTATCTGTCGCGGACCAGGCAGATCAAGTCTTGGTTGCTTCCAAGGTATTCGAAGGCAACAAGCCATCCAACAGCTTCTTATTTAACAAGCTGACGCCAAAAACCTTGGGTTCATTGATTGCTCTCTACGAGCATAACATTTTCGTTCAGGGCATCATCTGGAATATCAATTCATTTGACCAAATGGGTGTTCAACTCGGCAAAATCCTGGCCAATGAGATACTGCCGGAGCTACAAAATGACGATGTTATTACCGGCCATGACTGCTCAACTAATGCGTTGATTAACGCTTATAAGCAAGCCAGAGAATCTTAATTGGAAGGTTGCACAGGGATTGTGCAATCAACTCAACGCCTGGCGCGAAAAAAATCCCGCAAGATTTCCGCGCAATCTGCTTCTAACACGCCACCGTGCCAACCAATCCGGTGATTTAAAAAACTGGCATCGGCAAGACTTAAGGCATTACAGACCGCGCCGCGTTTTGGATCAAACGCACCAAACACCAGGCGCTTTATCCGCGCATGACTAATTGCCCCCATACACATCACGCAGGGCTCCAGCGTGACATACAAGGTTACATCAATCAGTCGATAATTCTCCAGCGCGATACCAGCGTTGCGCAAAGCCACCATTTCCGCGTGCGCCGTGGGATCATGATTGATGATAGATGCATTCCAACCCTCTGCAATACAACGATCATTCTTAACAATTAATGCGCCTACCGGCACTTCGCCTTGCTGTTCAGCCCGTTGCGCCAGCCGAATGGCGTAGCGCATCCAGGCCTCATCCGTTGTCTGGCTTATTCCCATTCAATAGTGGCTGGTGGCTTGCCGCTGATGTCGTAAGTCACCCGTGAAATGCCTGAGACTTCATTGATGATGCGCCGGGAAATCAAGTCCAGAAAATCATATGGCAAATGCGCCCAGCGTGCGGTCATGAAGTCGATGGTTTCCACGGCGCGAATGGCGATGACATAATCATAACGACGCCCATCACCCATCACGCCGACCGATTTCACCGGTAAAAATACTGCAAAGGCTTGGCTCACCTTGTCATAAAGATCATGCCGGTAGAGTTCTTCGATAAAAATTGCATCTGCTTGGCGCAACAAATCGGCGAATTCTTTTTTTACTTCACCCAGTATTCTGACGCCCAAGCCAGGGCCGGGAAACGGATGGCGATAGACCATGTCGGCTGGCAAGCCTAACTCAACACCCAACTTTCTGACTTCATCTTTGAACAGCTCACGTAGCGGTTCAACCAGCTTTAAGGTCATGTTTTCTGGCAGGCCACCAACATTGTGATGCGATTTAATCAGATGTGCTTTACCGCTTTTAGAGCCTGCAGATTCGATTACGTCCGGGTAAATAGTGCCTTGCGCCAGCCATTTTGCATCGGCAATTTTCGCGGCTTCTTCATCGAAGATTTCCACAAATAAGTTGCCGATGATTTTGCGTTTTTGCTCCGGATCGGTCACGCCGCTCAAAGCATCAAAATACCGCTGCTCGGCATTGACTCGAATCACCTTGACGCCCATGTGCTCGGCAAATGTTGCCATTACTTGGTCGCCTTCGCGTAATCTGAGTAATCCGGTATCGACGAACACGCAAGTCAACTGATCGGCAATGGCTTTATGCAACAAGGCTGCGACCACAGAGGAATCGACTCCGCCGGAAAGACCCAGAATCACATGATCGGTACCGACTTTTTCGCGTACTGCCCGGATACTGTCTTCAATGATGTTGCTGGATGTCCACAGTGCCTCACAGCCGCAAATGTCGACGACAAAGCGCGCCAGGATGCGGCCGCCTTGTTTCGTGTGTGTGACTTCAGGATGAAACTGCAGTCCATAAAAGGCTTTGTCTTCATCGGCAATGCCGGCTATCGGAGCGCCTTCGGAGCTGGCAATCAGCTTAAATCCTGCCGGCAAGTCAACGACCCGATCGCCGTGACTCATCCACACATCCAGCAAGCCGAAGCCTTCAGCAGAAAGATGATCTTCTATACCGGTGAGTAATTTTGAATGCCCGCGTGCCCTGATTTGCGCATAACCAAATTCTCGATGATCAGAGCTTTCGACTTTGCCGCCTAATTGCTCGGTCATGGTCTGCAAGCCATAACAAATGCCCAATACCGGCACACCTAAATGAAAAACAACATCCGGCGCTCTGGGGGTATCGCTGCTGGTGACGGTTTCCGGGCCGCCCGACAAAATAATGCCTTTCGGTGCAAATTGTGTAATGGCGTCTTCGCTGCACTCGCAGGAATAAATCTCGCAATACACGCCGATTTCGCGAATGCGGCGGGCGATTAACTGGGTGTACTGCGATCCGAAGTCCAGGATAAGAATCTTGTCGTTATGAATATTGGTAGCTGGGTGCGTCACGGTAATACTCGATGGTGTTGGCTGAAAAAACGAGGGGCCCTTAAAAGAGCCCCTGGCAGATGTAAATACAAAAACTTCGGATTACTCTACGCGGTAATTAGGCGATTCCTTAGTGATGGTGACATCATGCACATGGCTTTCTCGCATGCCTGCGCTGGTCACGCGTACAAACTGGGCTTTATCGTGTAAGACGTTGATAGTTTGTGAACCGGTATAGCCCATGCTGGCGCGTATTCCACCTAACAATTGATGAATAACGGCAAGCAAGCTGCCTTTGTAGGGCACGCGGCCTTCAATGCCTTCCGGCACCAGTTTTTCAACTGAGTCGGCCTCTTCCTGAAAATAACGGTCACTTGATCCTTGTTGCTGAGCCATTGCACCTAATGAGCCCATGCCGCGATATGATTTATAAGAGCGGCCTTGGAATAACTCGACTTCACCAGGGGCTTCTTCGGTACCGGCAAATAAACCGCCTAACATTACCGAGTGTGCGCCGGCCGCCAGCGCCTTGGCGACGTCGCCGGAGTAACGGATGCCGCCATCAGCAATCAACGGAACGCCAGTGCCTTTAAGTGCATCAGCGACATTGCTGACGGCAGTAATTTGCGGCACGCCGACGCCGGCGATAATGCGAGTGGTGCAAATAGAGCCAGGGCCTATGCCTACTTTAACGCCATCAGCGCCGGCTTCAACCAGTGCCAATGCGGCCTCTGCTGTGGCAATGTTGCCACCAATCACTTGCACATCGGGATAGTTTTGTTTGACCCAGCGCACTCGATCTAACACGCCTTGAGAATGTCCATGCGCGGTGTCGACAATAATTACGTCAACGCCGGCTGCAACTAATGCGGCAACACGTTCTTCGGTGCCTTGTCCGGTGCCGACTGCTGCGCCGACCCGCAAGCGCTCTAATTCGTCTTTACAGGCATTAGGATAATCTTTGGCTTTTTGAATGTCTTTTACGGTGATCATGCCGCGTAAATGAAAATCGTCGTTGACAACTAATACCTTTTCAATGCGATGTTTGTGCAGCAAGGCAACGGCCTCTTTGCGATCTGAGTTTTCGCTGACGGTTACCAATCTCTCTTTGGGTGTCATTACTGTTGAAACTGGCTCATCAAAGCGGGTTTCAAAACGCAAGTCGCGGCTGGTGACAATACCCAGCAACTCATCGCCTTTAACAACGGGCACGCCAGATATGTTTTTGGCTCGTGTTAATTTAATAACGTCTCGAACACTGGCATCGGGCCCAACAGTGATGGGATCTTTAATAACGCCGCTTTCGTATTTTTTGACATGCCTGACTTCGCGAGCTTGTTGCTCAATGGTCATGTTTTTATGAATAATGCCGATGCCGCCTTCTTGAGCCATTGCAATAGCTAAGCGTGCTTCGGTTACCGTATCCATCGCAGCAGAAACCAGAGGAATATTCAGTCTGATAGTTCGGGTAAGTTGTGTTGTCATTTCTACATCGCGAGGGAGCACTGTTGAGTGTGCGGGCACCAGTAAAACATCGTCAAAGGTAAGCGCTTCCTGAATAATTTGCATAGACCACACCGGATAATAGGTAAAAATAACGGCGTATTATAACGATTGTTGCCTTATCTGTCAGGCGCTTAAACGAATATCCAAATATTCGCAACCAAAAAAATACCAGATTTAAACTAAGGAATTCTAGTCTTGCTATACATGATCTCTTCCGCAATGGGCTTGTGTTATCCTAACTTCACGTTTACTTGTCCTCTTTAAATTGATGATTTGCTATCTCGTTGGCGGCGCTGTCCGCGACACTCTGCTTGGACTTCCGGTCAAAGAAAAAGATTGGGTGGTCATCGGCGAAACTACTGAGTCTATGGTTAAACAAGGCTTTCGACCGGTTGGTAAAGATTTCCCTGTCTTTTTACATCCAAAAACGAAAGAAGAATATGCCCTGGCCAGAACTGAACGCAAAACCGCTCCCGGTTATAAAGGCTTTATCGTGCATGCGGCGCCGGATGTCACTTTGGAACAGGATTTAATTCGTCGCGATCTGACTATTAATGCAATGGCAATGACACCTGATGGTCAACTGGTTGACCCTTATGGCGGTCAGCGCGATCTTGATCAACGACTGTTTCGCCATATATCACCAGCTTTTGCCGAAGACCCGGTGCGAATTTTACGCATCGCCAGATTCGCGGCACGTTACGCCTGCCTGGGTTTTATGGTGGAGGAAGAAACCAAAACGCTGATGCAGGCTATGGTTAACAGCGGAGAAGTTGATCATCTTGTCCCGGAGCGGGTATGGGCGGAATTGGTCAAAGCGTTGAGTGAAGTTTCGCCGTCGGCGTTTTTTCATGTCTTGCGAGAATGTGGTGCGCTGGCCAGAATTATGCCCGAGCTCGACAACTTGTTCGGCGTGCCGCAACCGGAGCGCTATCATCCTGAAATTGACACCGGCGTCCATAGCTTGCTTAGTCTGGAACAGGCAGCGATTTTATCGCCGAAGCCTGAAGTCAGGTTTGCCGCGCTAGTTCATGATTTAGGCAAAGCCTGTTCGCCCAAAGATAATTGGCCTCATCATTACGGTCACGAAAATAATGGCTTGCCGATTTTGGAGCAGCTATGCGAGCGGCTGCGCGTGCCAAATGCCTTTAAAACCTTGGCTCTTCAAGTGATGCAATATCACACCCATTGCCATAGAGTGACTGATTTACGTGCCTCAACATTGGCCGACATGCTAAACAACTTAAGCGCATTTAAGCCAAACAATGGCTTGGATGACTTTTTACTGGCTTGCGAGGCAGATGCCAAAGGCCGCACCGGACTTGAACACAATCCCTATCCACAAGCAAATGTAGTGAGATGTGCCGCTAATGCCGGTGCGTCGATAGATACTAGGGTCATTCTGGCAAGCGGCCTGCAAGGCGCCAAAATTGGCGAGGCCATACGTCGTTTGCGTATTGACGCGATTGCTGGCAAATCCACCTCACAGATATAAAATATCCTCAACACTCACTACTGAACCCTATTCTTATGCCTAGTTTTGACATCGTTTCCGAATTTGACAAACACGAAATAAAAAACGCCATCGATCAGGCGACTAAAGAAGTCGATACACGCTTTGACTTTAAAGGCACCGATTCAAATTTCGAGCTGACTGACGACAAGCTGATCATGATTTCCGAATCGACCTTTCAGCTTCAGCAGATGTTTAGCATTGTCTGCGCCAAACTCAGTCGCCGAGGCGTCGATATTGCCTGTTTGGATGTTGGCAGCCCCAAGCCGGGAGGAAAAACAGTGCGTCAGGAGATAACCCTTAAACAAGGGCTTGATACCGTAATGGCGAAAAAAATTGTCAAATTGATCAAGGATAAAAAACTCAAAGTACAGGCGGCTATACAAGGCGAACAAGTTCGGGTAACCGGCAAAAAACGTGACGACTTACAGGAGGTTATACAAATGCTTCGGGAAGAAAAGCTGGAAATGCCTCTGCAATTTAACAATTTTAGGGATTAAGAAGTCCTAATTCGTGTCTATCTGGCAGTGTATAGTCCCCTGCCATCATTTTAAATCTACCAGGGTGCTTAGCTTAATTTTGCAACATTCTATAGCTGCCGCCCAGAGTGGACTGATGCTTTTCAGTTAAGGTATATTGGCGATTATTTTTTAATTGGCGCTTTTGCCGATAGCTGAAAAGGTATTGTTTTCAGTTACATAATGAAGAGTTTTCATGAATCGATCACTAAATTTTCTTGCCTGCTTCTGTTTTGCCTTACTTTTTTTGATGTGTTCTGCACAAGCCATGGCGGGAGGTTGGTGGCAAATTGCCTCTTCTCTGAACACCGCTCGAAACCATTTTGCCGTGGGTGTTGCAGATAATAAGCTTTATGCGTTCGGTGGTGACGATATTAATGGCAACAGCCTTAAATCCACAGAAACACTCGATTTGGCTAATCCACTGTCTTGGTCGCAAGTAGCCGATAATCCTCATAACAACGGTAATGGCATAGAAGAAGTTACCGGTGCAACTGCAAATGGCAAGTTCTATGTATTTGGTGCCAGGCGTAATAATGCTCCATTGGGTGTTTTCAACTTTGTAGAACAGTATGACTCAGTCAGTAATAGCTGGATCAGCAAAGCGGCAATGCCGACGACTCGTTCGGGCGGTGTAGCCGTTACTTATGAAAACGAAATCTTTGTTTTTGGCGGGAATGCCCTCAAAACTGGCAAAGACGCAACTAAAACGCAGAGTTCTAAAGTTGTTGAAGCCTATAATCCAGGAGCCGATACCTGGCGTAAGGTGAATGAGTTGCCTAAGTCACGAAATCAAGCAGCAGTTGCTGTTGTTGGCGACAAAGCTTATATCATCGGCGGATTGAGTGATGGCGGCGCCAGCAATAGTGTGTATGCCTACGATTTTAAATCTAACAAATGGACAAGCTCGGGATTATCTCCTCTGCCCACTCCGCGTGCATTTCCAAACGGACATGCGGCTCCTGTAATTAATGGCAAAATTTACCTGATAGGCGGATTAAGATCCAATACACCAAAGATCGTATCGGATAGAGTAGAAATTTATGATCCGGTGTCCAATACTTGGCAAGTCGGACCGTATGTTCCATTCGCGGTAGCACAAGCACCGGCAGTTGCTGCGAACGATGCTATCTACCTGATAAACGGGCAATTGAATACTGATCAATCCAGCGTAGTGAATAATGTCTGGGTCATTGGCAATGCCTGGAAAGAAACGCTGGCAAAAACAGAAATCTGCGATCTAAATGCCGATGGCAAATTTAGCAGTGCAGATGTCAAATTATTCAGTGCGGCTTGTGCAAATGGTAGTGCCTATTGGTCATGCGATTTAAATAATGACACCCAAGTCAACGCAAATGATATTGCTGTCTATAAAAAGTTATGGAAAAGCGGTCAGCCAGTGCAATGCAATATTGCCACCGTTAAGCCTACTCCGCCCCCAGTGGCCTTGTATGCAGGCGCTTACTCTGGAAGTTACATAGGGAAAGATGCGGGTACATTCAATGTTAACGTTGAAGCAAGCGGTAACATTAGCGGAGATAGCCAATCAAGCGTGGATCATGCCAGTAAATATACCCTGTCTGGCCAAGTTAGCTACGGTGGTCGGGTTTCATTGACAGGTACTGGTAGTAAGGATTCTCTGTCGTTTACCGGTAATTTGGCCACGCAGGGGGTATTTTCCGGACTATGGACAAATGGGACGACGAAGGCACATGGCACATTTACAAGTGTAAAATCTATACCGACACCGACACCGACACCGACACCGACACCTACACCTACAC
>JABFRC010000255.1 GCA_013141375.1 Methylococcaceae bacterium
TCGAACGGTCAACATGGGATTCCGCCGCCAGATGCATGATGGCGTCAGGTTGGTGCTTTTGAAGTAGCTGGGTGATGCCTGCCGTATCGCAAATATCCATCTGTTCGAACTGATAGTGCGGATGACGGTCTATGGCATTTAGTGATTCCAGGTTGCCCGCATAGGTCAGTTTGTCGACGTTGATAACGCTGTGCTCAGTGTTGCTGATCAGGTGGCGGATTAATGCCGAACCGATGAAACCAGCCCCGCCAGTAATTAAAATTTTCATAAGTTTTTTTCCATAAGGAGGGCTTGGAATCTTAAAAAAACGTTTTCAGCAATTGCCTGAAAGGATTTCATCGATGCAAAGCTGCAATGTAGTCTCCCAGGAGGGTAACACCAACTGGAAGTGTTGTTGCAGACGCTGGCACGATAACCTCGAATTGACGGGTCGCGTTGCAGGTAGCGGATACGCTGTGGTCGGTATGGGATTAATGCGTTGGGTTTTTAACTGCTGCGCGCCTTGTTGCCCAGCCAGTTCGATAATTTTCTGCGCAAAGCCGTGCCAGGAGGTTTCGCCTGCAGAGGTAAGATTGTAAATACCCGACACAAATCCGCCTTGCTGCCGTTTTTGCTGGGATTGTTTCAGGATGTGTGCGGTGCATTCAGCGATCAATCGCGCCCAGGTAGGTGCGCCTATCTGGTCGGCAACAATATTCAACTCTTCGCGCTCTGCGGCCAGGCGCAAGATGCTTTTGACAAAATTGTGTCCTCGGGCGGCATACACCCAGGTGGTGCGCAGGATTAAATAATCGGCATTGCTGGCCTGGATGGCCTGTTCGCCAGCCAGTTTGCTTTGACCATAAATATTCAGTGGATTGGGTTTGTCGCCCTCGAGGTAAGCGCCGGTCTTGCTGCCATCGAACACATAATCGGTAGAATAATGAATCAGTAAGGCACCGCAGATGGCGGCTTCTTCGGCCAAAAGCCGGGGAGCTTCAGCATTGATTAAAAACGCCAGCTCCGGTTCGCTTTCTGCCTTATCAACCGCAGTATAAGCCGCGGCATTGACGATGACATCCGGTTTGATGGCGCGGATGGTAAGGCGTAACTCATCCAGGTTGGATAAATCGGCTTGCGCTCGTTTTAGAGCAATGACTTCGCCCAGGGGCAGAAGTGTCCGGGCTAATTCCCAACCGACCTGGCCCTGACTGCCGGTGAGCAGAATCCTCATTCAAACACCTCGGCTTCTGTGAGCGATAAGCCTTGCTGATCCTTGCCGGAAAGCTGCGGCGCGATGCCTTCGGGCCAGATAATGCCAATGGCAGGATCATCCCAGCGGATGCAGCGTTCATGTTCCGGGGCATAGTATTCGGACGTTTTATATAAAAAATCGGCCTGCTCAGAGAGCACCACAAACCCATGCGCAAAGCCGGGTGGCACCCAAAATTGACGATGATTATCACCGCTTAATTCCACACCAACCCAGTGACCAAAGATAGGTGAGGCTTTGCGCAGGTCCACCGCAACATCAAACACATTCCCGCTGGTTACACGCACCAACTTGCCTTGAGGTTGCCGGATTTGGTAATGCAGCCCTCTCAAGACATTTCTGCCGGAGCGGGAGTGGTTATCCTGCACAAAATTCACGGTCAGGCCTGTCAGCGTCTGAAAGGTCAGCTGGTTGTAACTTTCAAGGAAGAAACCGCGTTGATCGCCAAATACTTTGGGTTCAATAATGAGTAAATCGGGGATGGCTGTGGGGATAATTATCATGCGTTGGTTAAAGTGCGTTATTTTGGGTAGGAAGGAAACTGCGCATGTCGTCGTTTTCCACGCGTTGATAAATATCGGCTACCGATAGCGTCAGATCGATGGCTTCAAAAGTGACCTCGTCATCCAGGAAGTAATGCTCGGATATCCAGCCCTGGGTGCGTCTGCAGACTTCGACATCAACAATGTCCTGCTCAATCAGTACGTACTCTTTCAGGCTGGGGATGGATTGATAGGCCCGTCGTTTAATCGTCTCATCGGTTTTACGCGTGGAGGCCGACAAGACCTCAACAACAATCACCGGTGATTCTGTGTAATAAGGATCGCTATCCTGATTGTCACACACGACCATGACATCAGGATAAAAGAAGGCGCTATTCACTTTGACTTTCACATTGGAAGAAAAAGGTTCGAATAGCGTATTTTCTAAATGGATGCCAAACGCACTGACCAAGTTCAACGTAATGCGTTGATGATTCTTATTGGCACCCGCCATGGCATAGACAACACCATCAATAAACTCATGTTTTATTTCGCTGATTTTTTCACCGTCGAGATAGTCAGCTTCACTGATACGTTGCTCTGCGTAGTTTAATGCCATATCACCTGGCCCTCAGAAAGACAGCGGTTACCGGCCTATGGCGTAATAGTGCAAGCCGCTGCGTTTGACTATCGCAGGTTCAAACATGTTACGACCGTCAAAAATGACCTTGTCGGTCAAGGTTGTACTCAGTCCATCGAAATCCGGGCTGCGAAATTGTTTCCATTCAGTCACGATCGCCAAGGCATCGGCACCTTTTAAAGCATCGGCCGGCGATTGGCTAAAGCTCAACCCGGCCTTATTGCCATAAATGCGTTGGGCTTCTTCAATGGCTTCAGGGTCAAAGGCCTGGACAGTGGCGCCAGCGTCTATGAGTGCTTCCAATAGTACCCGACTGGGCGCATCGCGCATATCATCAGTGTTGGGTTTGAAGGCCAGGCCCCACAATGCGAAGACTTTGCCTTTTAAATTACCTTGATAATGAGCGCTGATTTTTTCAAATAAGCGATGTTTTTGGCGGTTGTTGACGTTTTCAACGGCATTGAGCAATTCGGCGTGATAGCCAATTTCCTTTGAAGTTCTTTCCAGTGCTTTAACATCTTTGGGGAAGCATGAGCCGCCATAGCCACAGCCAGGATAGATAAAGCTGTAGCCAATTCGGCTGTCAGAACCTATGCCGCGTCTGACATGCTCAATATCCGCGCCTAAACGTTCAGCCAGATTGGCCAACTCGTTCATAAAACTGATTTTGGTCGCCAGCATGGCGTTGGCAGCGTATTTGGTCAGCTCGGCAGAGCGGATATCCATGGAGATGACCCGGTCGTGGCTGCGGTTGAACGGGGCGTAAAGTGCTTTTAGCAGTTCGGTGGTTCTGGGATTATCGGTACCAATGACGACACGATCCGGTTTCATGAAATCGTCCAGTGCCGCGCCTTCCTTAAGAAACTCAGGATTGGATACCACATCAAACTCCAAGGTTTTACCACGCTTCGCCAGGACATCTTCGATGACTTTTTTGACTCTGTCAGCGGTGCCAACGG